>NZ_JAHLPO010000002.1:0-259530 GCF_018917925.1 Intestinimonas sp. MSJ-38
TCCTGTGCTCAGCATGGTGACGACCATGCTGAACGAGGCATTTGCAAAAATTCCGGACGGAACAAACCTCATTCTCCATTCTGATCAGGGCTGGCAGTACCAACATAAACAGTATCAACGGATGCTCCGAGAGAAAGGCATCCGGCAGAGCATGAGCCGTAAGGGGAACTGTCTGGACAATGCTGTGATAGAAAATTTCTTTGGGCTGCTCAAAAGTGAGCTGCTATATCTGCAAGAATTTCAGTCCATGGAACACTTCAAACTGGAACTCGTTGAATATCTGGATTACTACAACAACCGCAGGATCAAGGCAAAGCTAAAGGGCTTGCCGCCTGCAAGTCACAGACAGCAAGCCCTTTCGGCTGCTTGAACAATTTTTACTTCAAAATATTGTCTAACTTTTTGGGGTCACTTCACTGGCCGCCTGTTTGGTCTGTTCTTTTTTAGGATGCAGGGTTCCGGGTCACATCCAATGCCTTGGCCACCCCGTCCACCGCTTGGCTGTCGTAGGTGATGGTGATGCTGTCGCCGGTGTTGAGCACCGGGAGCGAGGTGTTTTGTTCCACAGACATGGCAAAATACTGGGGATAGCCGATGATCTTGAAATAATACCAAGTGTACCCGCCCACCACAGCGGAACGGATTTCTTCAATGGAACCACTGGCCTGCTGTGTTTCCTGTGGCACATAGCTGCTGTCGGCCTGCATGGTCTGGGTGTACTTCTTCTCACATTCCGCCACGGTGCCCCCCACCGCTACCCGCTGGTAGTTTGCCACATTGACCATGGCGTACATCTTCACCAAACCGGAGCTGTCCTTGAGAGACATAAAGTAAGTGGGTTGGTTGTTGATGTTGAGCAAAATGGGGAAAGTTGCCGTATACCCCAGATCCTCCACCGCTCCCTGGGCCGAGGACTGGGCCGACTGTTCGGTGGCGCCGGAAACCGGATAGAACTTAGCTTCCTTGGTCCGCTGGTTGCACAGCAAAAAGCCGATGTTGGACTGATCGCTGCTCACCGAAGTGACGCCGGTATAGACGAACACATCGTCATTCATGGCGATGTAGTTGTAATCCTCGGTGGTGCGGGTGACGCCTCTCTGACCGATATAGGCATTGAAGAAACCGTCATTGAAGGCGCCGTAATAATCGTACTGCTCCACCAGCAGATCGGCGGGGCAAATATGATCGGCCCAGGAGGGCACCTCGGCCAGATCATAATAGGTATGGCCGCCGGTGACGGCATTGACAAACACAGCCCCCACCACATCGGTGCCGCCCAGCATACCGATCTTGTTCTTCAATCGGGGTGCCACAAAGTAGGGTGTGCCGTCGTCGTCCACTTCCAGGCTGGGCTTGCCCAGCAGCATGGTGGGATAGCGGAAGCGCATATACCGCTCAATGTTCCGGCCAAAATATTCCGAAGGAGAATACTTCATCCCCTGCTCCAGCCGAACCAGCTGGGTTTCCTGGGTCACCATATCGATCATGATATAGCCGGGCAGACCCTCTTTCCGGTTGGTCAGCCATTTGAAAAAGCTGGCGTATTCCAACTGAGTCACCCGCATGGGCCGGTTCTGGTAATTGATCTGGATATAGTCGTCGGATACTTCAAACTGAGAAACCAGGGACTTTTGCTCCTCGTTGTTGGTGGCGGCCAGCTCACCCATTTTCCGGTCTCCCAACCGCTGGGCGCTTTCGGTATCCAGCATGGGGATCTGGTCATAGGTGATCTGGGGAATGTCTTGGGTAAAGTTCCCCTCCTCCACCCGAAGCAAACTGCTGTACCGGGATGCGTTGAAAATCTTCAGAGAGAGCACGCTAAACAGCACCAGCAGCACGGCCAGCAAGGCGGCGATGAGCAACGGGAAAAAGGAATAGAGTTTCTTCTTGCGCCCCTGCATCCCCTTTTCCTCCACATAGGAGGAGACGATGGGGATACGGGCCAGAAACCACACGCCCATCAGCAGGATGGCAAAGAAATAAAATTCCCTGGATTGCAGGGAAATCGGGGGTAAAAAGGCATAAAAAACCACAAATCCCACCACCAGAGCGATGAGCAAGGCCAAGCCTTCTCCCCGAAGGTACTTGCTTTTTTTCATGGATGAAAACCCTCCCGGCCCACGGACCTACTGCTTTTTCATGGAATAGATCACCTGGGTCAGGCTTTCCAGATCCTCATTGCCATAGTATTCGATGGTGATCCGACCTTTGTCCTTCCCCTGACTGATGCTGATTTTGCGGCCAGTGACCTGGGCCAGCCGGTGTTCCAGCTCATCAATATAGATCTGTCCTTCATCCAGGATGGGTTCCTCTTCTTCCCCCTGATCCAGCTGCTCCAGCCGCTTCACCAGCTTTTCGGTCTGGCGCACCGAAAGGCCATAGGTGAGCACTGTTTCCGCTGCCTTGATCAGGGTTTCTTCTTTGGAAAGGCCCAGAAGCGTACGGGCATGGCCCTGGGACAACTCCCCGGTGCGCACCAGCTCCCGTACCGGCTCCGGCAAACCCAAAAGGCGCAGCGCATTGGCCACCGCCGGGCGGCTCTTTCCCACCTTCCGGGCCACTTCTTCCTGTGTCATGTGGAACCGGTCCATCAGTTCCCGGTATCCTTCTGCTTCTTCCAAGGGATTCAGATCTTCCCGCTGAAGATTTTCGATCATGGCCATTTCAAAGGCCAATTTGTCATCGGCCTCCACCACCATCACCGGCACCTTATCCAAGCCGGCCAGGCGGCAAGCCCGCCAGCGCCGCTCTCCGGCCACAACCTGATAGCCGGTATCGGTTTTACGTACGGTAATGGGACTGATCAGTCCGTTTTCCCGGATGCTTTCGGCCAACTGTGCCAATGCTTCCTCGGCAAAATCCCGCCGGGGCTGGGCGGGGTTGGGTTCGATCTGCCGCAATTCCACCTGGGAGACCGTTCCCTGTGTTTCGGTGAGCTCTTCTCCAAAAAGCGAGCCCAGGCCCTTTCCCAAGCCTTTGTGTCCTGCTGTCATAGGGTGTTCCTCCTCTCCCCTTCTGCGACTACTGATTCCGGCGGAGGAATTCCTCCGCGATGGCCTGATAGGCCTCAGCCCCCCGAGAGGTGCGCTCATAGGCCAGAATAGGCATCCCGTGGCTGGGTGCTTCCGACAGCCGCACATTCCGGGGCACCACGGTGCGATATACTTTCTCCCCAAAGAAATGTTTGATTTCCTCGGCCACCTGAATGGTCAGATTGGTGCGGCCATCGTACATGGTGAGCACGATCCCTTCGATATCGATCTGAGGATTGAGGGATCTCTTGACAGTACGGATGGAATTGACCAGCTGACTCAGCCCTTCCAAAGCATAGTACTCACACTGCATGGGCACCAGCACTTGCTGGCAGGCCACCAGGGAATTGACGGTGAGCACCCCCAGAGAAGGTGGGCAATCGATAAAGATAAAATCATATTGAGGCGCCAGTTCATCCAGCGCCTCTTTCAGCCGGTGTTCCCGTCCTTCCACCGAGGCCAGCTCCACCTCAGCCGCCGCCAGATTGATGTGGGCCGGCAGCACATCACACCATTTGGTGCGTAAAATGGCATCTTTCGCCTGTACTTCCCCGGTGATCACATCGTAAACGCTCCGACGCACCCGTTCAGTGAGCCCAAAACCCGAAGTGGCATTGGCTTGTGGGTCAAAATCACACAGCAGGACTTTCTTCCCCAGGCTGCTCACGCAGGCCGCCAGATTCACTGCGGTGGTGGTCTTTCCCACACCGCCTTTTTGATTTGCTACTGCCAGTATTTTGCCCATTTTCTCCTCCAACGCTCTGTTTTTCTTCTTTTTCCCCCAGAAAGGGGCATTTTCAAAATTTTTTCGTCTTTTTCTATTATAATGCCTAAACCCAAAAGCCGCAAGAGCGCAAAGGCCCACAGAACGATTTTTCTCCCTTTTCTTCTCCTGTTCCCCGCTGTTTCATGTGAAACATAAAAAAATGTTCCATGTGAAAATGTTTCACATGGAACAAAAACAGAGAGGATCAAAAGGTTATGGAGAAACGCTGCCCGTCCCGGTGGGGGCGGCAGCGGGGATACGGATGGTAACCACCATTTCCTCCCCTTCATACCGGCGCTGCATGGCGGCCCCTACACCGGCCTGACCCAGGGTCTCCACTGCCCGGCTCAGGGTGTTGATGAAGAGGCGCACATCGCCCAGCATTTTGGGGCGGGAACGAAGGCCTTTCTGCCCCGTTTGGCGCAAGGATTCCACATACCGCTCCAGCTGTGCCACCGTCCATTCATGGCGGACGGCGGCCCGGGCCGCCTGCAGCTGCTGCTCCCCATTTTCCAGCCGAAGAAGAGCCCGGGCATGACGCTCGCTGAACTGGTATTGCCGGAGAAGAGCGATGACCTCCGGCGGCAGGCGGAGCAGACGCAGCTTGTTGGCAATGGCCGACTGGGTTTTTCCCAGCTTGTCCGCCGCCTGCTGCTGTGTCAGCCCATGGACATGGATCAGCCGGGCGATGCCCTGGGCTTCTTCGTAAAAATCCAAGTCCTGTCGCTGAAGGTTTTCCGCCAAAGCCAACACCGAGGAATCCTGATCGCTGGAGGGTAATACATAGCAGGGCACGGTATGTAATCCGGCCCCCCGGCTGGCCCGCAGCCGCCGTTCCCCGGCAATGAGTTCATAGCCCTCCCCTGTCTCCCGCACGGTGAGAGGGTTGATGAGCCCATATTGTCGGATGCTGGCCGTCAGCTCTTCCAAAGCCTTCTCATCAAAAAACTTCCGGGGCTGGTTGGGATTGATGTGGATATCCTCCACCTGCAAAAACCGCAGGGGTTGATTTTCCCGGCTTGTCCGCCGAAGAGAGAACCGTTCCAGCATGTCCATCACCTCCATGGTGACATTTTATCAGCATCTCTTTGCAAAAAGTGTCACATGAAGAGAGAAAAAAACAGAATCTTTTGTCGGCACCTCCCCCCTCCCCCAGCGGCGAGCGCCCAAGGCAAAGAGAGGAACGGCTGTCCCGCCACGCCCTCCCTTACAGAGGGGCGCTTTCGATCTTGGCATAACGCCGGGGATAGGCCGGCGGGGTGTTTTTCACTTTTTCGATCACCACTACCTGATGATGCACATCGGTGCCGGGCAGCTGGTAACTCCGCTGCTCCTTCAGCCGTCCTCCCAGAGTGCGGATGGCTTTTTGTGCCCCCTGGATCTCCTGTTCAGCCCCTTCGTTCTGGCTCTTCATGGCCAGGAACAATCCGCCGGGACGGACAAAGGGCAAACACAACTCACAAAGGATATTCATAGGCGCCACCGCCCGGGAGACAGCAATATCGAACTTCTCCCGCAGCTGCTTCTGCCAGGCCGCTTCTTCCGCCCGCCCGGCCATGGTCTCAGCCGGAAGCCCCATGGCATCGCACACTTCCTGCAAAAAATCCACCCGCTTTTTCCGGCTGTCCAGCAGCAGGAACCGGGCGCTGGGCCGGGCGATCTGCAAAGGAATACCAGGGAACCCTCCCCCGCTTCCGATATCAATGACCCACTTTCCTTCAAAATCTCCGCAGGAAAGCTGGAACAGGCAGTCCAGCATATGGCGCACAGCCACCTGATCCGGCTCGGTAATGGCTGTCAGGTTCATCACCTGGTTTTTCTCCAGCAACAGCCGGGTGTATTCCTCCAGCCCTTCCAAAGCCCCTTCGTGCAAGGGAATGTTCCATGTGAAACATCCCTGGGCGATCACATCGGTAAAGCTCATCTCATTTCCCCCTTTGCCCCAGTAAAATCATCAGCGCCGCGATATCCGAAGGGCTGACCCCCGAAATCCGGGAGGCCTGGCCCAGACTCCGGGGCCGAAGAGCGTCCAGCTTCTGCCGGGCCTCCAGCCGCAAAGTGGACATGGACAGATAGTCCAGATCCTCCGGCAAGCGCTTTTCCTCCAGCTTTTTGTGTTCTTCCACCTGGCGCAGTTCTCTTTGGATATACCCCTGGTACTTGGTCTGGATCTCCACCTGCTCCCGCACTTTTTCCGAAAGAGGCGGACGGCCCGAGTCCAAAGGAGCCAGGCAGTCATAGCTGATCTCGGGACGCCGCAGCAGATCGCTGAGCAGAATCCCCTGCCCCACCGGCGCACTGCCCCGCTCTTCCAGCACCCGGGCCAGGGCCGGACCGGAAACCGCGGTCTTTTGAAGCCGGCGGATCTCTTCTGCCACCTGGTCATAGTCCCGCTGCATCTTGTCCAGCCGCTGCTGGGACACCAGACCGATGGCATGGCCCAGGGGCATCAGACGGGCGTCCGCATTGTCCTGACGAAGCAGCAGCCGGTATTCCGAACGGGAAGTCATCATGCGATAAGGCTCGTTGGTGCCCTTGGTGACGATATCATCGATCAGAGTGCCGATGTAGCCGTCGGACCGGGCCAGCACCACCTCTTCCCTTCCCTCCAGGAATCGGGCGGCATTGACACCGGCAATAAGACCCTGGCCTGCCGCTTCCTCATAACCGGAAGTGCCGCAGATCTGTCCGGCGGCATACAGTCCGGGCACACCCCGCACCCCTAGACCGGAGGTAAGCTGGGTGGGGTCCAGGCAGTCATATTCAATGGCATAGCCCGGCCGCATGATCTCCACTTTCTCCAGCCCAGGCACAGTACGCAGGAAAGCCAGCTGTACATCCTCCGGAAGAGAGGTGGAAAGCCCCTGCAAATACATCTCACCAGAATTTTTTCCACAAGGCTCGATAAAGACCTGGTGTCTTTCTTTTGTGGAAAATCGGACGATTTTGTCCTCAATAGACGGACAGTATCGAGGGCCTACTCCCTGGATCTCTCCCCCATACAAAGGAGACCGATCCAACGATTTTCGGATGATCTCATGGGTATGGCTGTTGGTGTAAGTCAGATAGCACAAGCTGTCGTTATCGAGCTGCCTCTGAAAGTCAAAGGAAAAGGGACGGGGCGGCTCATCTCCCCGCTGCACCTCCAAAGCGGAAAAGTCGATAGAACGAGCATCCACCCGGGCCGGGGTACCGGTTTTGAACCGGCGGGTGTGCAAGCCAAGTTTTTCCAGTGACTCGGTGAGGTGGGTAGCAGCGGCCAGACCATCCGGGCCGGAGAAGATATTCTGCTCTCCAATAAAAATACGGCTGTTGAGGAAAGTGCCGGTACACACCACCAGCGCCCGTGTCTCATAAAGGGCGCCGCCCACGCACAGGACGCCGGAGACTTTTCCTTCCTGGGTGAGGATCTCCGCCGCCTCTCCCTGGCGAATGGACAGATTCTCACAGTGCTCCAACACTTCCTTCATATACTGCTTGTAAGCGGCCCGATCGGCCTGGGCCCGGGGAGAATGGACAGCCGGACCTTTTCCCCGGTTGAGCATGCGGAACTGAATGCCGCAGGCATCGGCCGCACGGCCCATCTCTCCGCCCAGGGCGTCGATCTCCCGCACCAGCTGGCCCTTGGCGGTGCCGCCGATGGAAGGGTTGCAGGGCATATTGCCCACGCTGTCCAGATTGGTGGTGATCATCAGGGTACGATGGCCCAGCCGGGCCGCGGCCAGCGCCGCCTCGATGCCAGCATGGCCTCCTCCGATAACCACCACTTCATATGTTCCTGCCAGATAAGACATGACTGTTCTCCTATTTTCCTACACAGAACCGGGAGAAAATGCCGTGGACGATATCCTCGCTCACTGCATCTCCCAGCACTTCATCCAAAAGCCGCACGGCCTCTTCCCCATCGGCCAGAAAGGCATCGGCGGTAAAACCCATGGCGGCGCTTTGCGCAGCCATACGGCAGCTTTCCGCGGCCTTGCCCAGCAAGGCCGCCTGCCGGGCGCTGGTCACCAGGGTCTCTCCTTCCCCCTGGGTCAGCCCCGCCAGCCACTGACAAAGCTCCGATACGCCTTCCCCGGTTTTGGCCGACAGGCGGAATACCTTGGGGAAAGCCTGTTCCACCTCCGGGAAATCCAAAGCCCCCTTGTCCCATTTGTTCAAGATAGCGGCCCGCTCCAATCCCTGGGCGGTTTCCATCACCTGACGGTCCTCTTCCGTCAAGAGAGACGAACCGTCAAAGACACAAAGCACCAACCGGCTTTCCCGGGCGCTCTCTCGGGCCTTGTCGATGCCCATCTTTTCCGCCTGGCTGGAGGTCTCCCGCAATCCGGCTGTATCGGACAGCCTCAGCACCGTATCTCCGCAGCGCACCGATTCGGTGACCACATCCCGTGTGGTGCCTGCCTCGTCGGTGACAATGGCCCGCTCATATCCAGCCAGGCTGTTGAGCAAAGAGGATTTTCCCACATTGGGCCGGCCCAGGATGGTCACCGGCAGTCCTTCCTTCAGCACTCTTCCCCGCTGGAAGCCCTGGTAGAGCTTGTCCAGCTCTGCGGTGCACTCCTCCAGCACCTTCCGGGCCTCTTCGTTGACAAAGGGGTCCAGATCTTCATCGGGATAATCGCACACGGCATAAAAATGGGTCAACTGCTGAAAGATCTTTTCCCGCATCTGACGGATGGGCCGGGAGATCCCCCCTTGCAGCAAAGAGACTGCATTCTTGGCAGCGGCGGCCGACTGGGACTCGATGAGATCGGCCACAGCCTCCACTCCGGTGAGATCCAGCTTTCCTGCCAAAAAGGCCCGCTTGGTGAATTCCCCTGCCTGGGCCGGACGGGCGCCCAGTTCCATGGCCCGCTCCAGAATGCAGGCCACCACCGCCTGGGAGCCATGGCAGAAGATCTCCAGCAGATCCTCCCCAGTGTAACTGGACGGCCCGGGATAGCAGCAAGCCAGGCACAGGTCCAGGGCCCGGCCGTCCCCGGCCCGCACCTGTCCATAGCGCATGGTGTAAAAAGGCCCCTGGCTCATCTTTCCCCCTTTGGTGGGGAAAAACAGGTCATCGGCCAAAGCAAAGGCCTGAGGTCCGCTGATGCGGCAGATACCGATGGCCCCTGGCAATGTACCGCCGGAATAGGCGGCGATGGTATCTTCCATCATGGTGCTTTCTCCTTTCCGATGCAGAAAAAAGGGGGCGGGGGCGTTAAAGCCCCGCGCCCCTCTGGGTCACTTGGTTATTGGTCCTGACGGCCCCGTCCGCCTTTATTGGGACGGCCGCCGCCCCGGTTTTCCCGGGCGCCTTCCGGCACCACGATCACCTTTCGATTGGGCTCCACGCCCACCGAATGGGTGCTCACTCCTTCATAATCCTGAAGGGCCGAATGGATGATCCGCCGCTCCTGGGGATTCATCGGCTCCAGCGCCATGCTGCGCTTATAACGCAGGGCTTTCTGGGCAGTGTTCACTGCAAGCCGCTCCAGGGTAGCCTGCCGCTTGGCCCGATAGTTTTCGGTATCCAGCACCAGGTGCCACCGCTTTTCCTCGTTTTTATTGGCAACGATGTTGGTGAGATACTGGATGGCGTCCAGAGTGTCTCCTCTCCGGCCGATGACAGAACCCATGTTCTGGCCCACCAGGTTGAGGCGGATGCTCTCTTCCTCGGGGCACACCGAGCATTCCACCTGGGCTTCCACGCCAAAGCGGGTGAGAAGCCCTTCCAAAAAGTCGATGGCGGTATCAGCGGGAGAAGTCTCATAGCTCACCCGCACCACAGCAGGCTGGGCGCCGATGCCGAAAAAGCCGTTTTTGCCCTTTTCCAGCACTTCTACCGTCACATCGTCCCGTTCTTTCCCCAGCTGCGCAAGGGCATTGGCCACCGCCGCTTCGATGGATTCGCCCTTTGCTTCTACACTTTTTACCATTTCAAACACCCTCCGTGCACTTTAAACTTGCTCGTCGTCCTGGGAGGAGTCCTTTGTTTCCTTGGTCTTTCCGGACTGCTTGCCCTTTTCCTTGCCCGATTTGGCCTGCTGGCTCTGTTCCATCCGCCGCTGGGCCATTTGTTCCTGGCGGAGCTTCTTTTTCTCTTCCTGCTCGGCGATCATCTGAGCTTCCTTCTCCCGGCCCTTCTTGATAAAGTACGGGGTGAGGATCAGCTCCTGGATCACGGAAAAGATGTTGCGGGAGATCCAGTAGACCCCCAGACCAGCGGGAAGGATAAAGCCGAAATAGATGGACATAGCCGGCATCATCACATTCATCATTGCGGCGGAGGCATTGGCCGAAGCATCCGGCACCACCCCCTGACGCTTCTGCATCAGGCGCATGACATAGCTTTGCAAAAAGGCGGTAGCGCCCGACAAAATGGGCACAACCCACAAAATGTTGAATTCCTTGAAAGACGGGGTCAACGCCAGATTGATGCCCAGGAAATTAAAATCCACCTTCATCAGCCCATCAAAATGCTGGCTGAGCAGGTTGAAATTATCGAAATACTGGGCCACCACCTGGGCCTGCATCTGAATGGTGCTCTGACCTTCGATGTTCAGAAGCTCGGCCATCTTGGCGATTTCTTCGGTGCTCAGGCCCATGAAGTACCGCAGAGGCTGGGCCACCACATAATAAAGACCCATCATGATGGGCAGCGTCAGCAGCATGGGCAGACAGCCGGACAGGGGGCTGACCCCTTCCTCATCATAGAGCTTCTGCACTTCCTGAGCGTATTTTTCCCGGTTGTTGGCGTACTTTTTTTGCAGTTCCAGCATCTTGGGCTGGATGCGCTGCACATCCATCATACCCTTTTTCTGTTTCCAGTTAAAGGGGAGCAGGATGATCTGGGTCAAAAGAGTGAAGAGGATAATGGAAAGGCCATAGCTGCCCACCCCTTCATAGATAAAGCGCATAACGTATCCGAAAGGGACCGCTATAAAATCAAGCATAGATCTTCTCCTTCTGCCAAATTGCAGAATCCTGTCAAAGGCCCATCCCCGGCAGAGGGACGGACACTCTTTTGTTACGGCACCGGATCATATCCGCCCCTGCAAAACGGGTTGCAGCGCAATATGCGCCACAGAGCCAGGGCGCCGCCCTTCAAAAGGCCGTATTTCTCAATCGCCTCCAAGGCGTATTGAGAGCAGGTGGGAATAAAGCGGCAGGTCGGGGCCCGTTTCAGCCCGGACAGCCGCCTTCTGTAAAACCGTATGAGCGCAAGTACCAGATTTTTCATTTCACTTTTTCAAAAGGCCCAGCTTGGAAAACAGCTCCATCATATCCCGCTGCAAAGCAGCAAAGGAACATTTCATGCACCGGGACCTGGCCACGATGACAATATCATAGCCCGGGGCAAACTGGCTCTCCTGAAGGCGATAGGCCTCCCGTAGGCGGCGGCGCATCCGATTGCGCTGCACCGCGCCCCCCAGCTTGACGCTGCAGGTGATCCCCATGCGGCTGATGGTTTTGAGCCGGTTCTTTCTGGCATAGACCACCAGACTGGGGGCCGCCGCCGATTTCCCCCTGGCATAGAGGGCCCGGAACCGGTTATTTTCACAAAGGGACTGGGTATGCTGCATAATGAAAAGCCTCGGTATTAAAATTTAAGACCGCATGGCGCGGTCTTAGTTTTTAGTGAGAAAGCCGTACTCTGCCCTTGGCCCGTCTTCTGGCCAGAACCTTTCTGCCGTTTCTGGTCTTCATTCTCTTCATAAAGCCATGTTCCTTGCTGCGCTGGCGCTTCTTCGGCTGGTATGTTCTCAGCATTTGGCTCACCTCCCCAATGATTTTAGGTAAGACACCGGCATAAGCCTGATGTTCTCAGACGCATGCCGCTGCCTACGACAACTGCGCACTTTGTATTATAATGTGCCGGGAGCCTTTCTGTCAACCTCAAAAAGCCATCCTTTGCCTAATATTCTGGCTTTTTGGAAAGAAATTATCCCCTTGTTTTGTATTTTTTGTTATATTTACACTTAATATAACTTTTTGTATTTTTCCACCGGTTTTCCCAACAGGTTGTGGATAAACCTGTGGAATCTGTGCATAACTTGGGGACAACCTGTGACTATCTTGTGGAAAGGGCTGTTTCCCATCAGGGAAACAGCCAATGGACCACCCGGGGAGACAGCTCCAGTCCCAGCCGGTTCTGCAAAGAAAGGGAGGCTTTGTTGTCTGGCCGGATCTGGCAATAAGGGATTCTTCCTCTCTCCAGCAGCCAGCCGATCACATGGCGCTCCAAGGCATATCCAATGCCCTGACGGCGGAAATCGGGCATCACTTCCAGAATACCATAAGTGCCCTCTTCGTGGCAGCCGATGAATCCAGCCAGCTTTTCTTCTTTGAAAGCGCCGAAGATTTCTCCCCGAGCCAGGGTGTGGGCCAGCATGGCCCGTTCGCTGTCGGCGTAGTAATGCGGGGACACCTGATCCAGCCAGGAAGGGTCTAAAGTGCGGATCACCGGCTCCTCTCCCCTTTGAGGCGGCGGGGCAGAATGGGAATAGACACCGTGGTAAAAATCCATCCGGTTCAGACCCAGGCGGCTCACCGCTTGGGGAACATATTCTTCCTGATGGCATACCAGCGTCCGGCCAGGGCGGCACAGCGCCACCGCTTCCTCCAAAAAGGAGGGGTCCTTTGCCGTGAGATGGTATTGGTTGCAGCCGGTGTTATACAGCAGCACACCCCGCTCATCCCACTTTTCCACCTGGGCAAAACCCCGGCGAATGCAGTCAATCATATCGATATGGCACAGCCGGTCCTGTTCCAGTGCTTCTTCCAGCTTGTTCAGATCCATATTATCCCCACTTCCTCTGGAAAGGGCGGCCGAGCCGCCCTTTCCTTTGTGATTTTACCGTTTGCTTCCCATTTTACCGCCTTTAGAACCGCCCAAGGCGTTGTTGGACAAAATATTGGTGTCAAAAGTCACCGTCAATGCATCCTTTTCCCGCTTCCGCTTGATGGCCAGCCAGATCATTTTGTCCAACAGCTCATCAAAGGCAATACCGCTTTCCTGCCATAGATAGAAGGCCAGGGAGCCGGGAATGGTGTTGATCTCATTGATAAAGACCTCACCGGTCTCATTGTTCATCATAAAGTCGATGCGGGCCACGCCGTTGCCGTTGATGGCCCGGAAGGCCTCGGCGGCCAGATGCTGGATCTTCTCGGTCACATCCTCCGGCAGATCGGCAGGTATCTTCCGGCTCAGGCTCTCCATTCCCTTGGAAGAACCCTTGGAACCGCTTTCGTATTTATCCCCAAAGGTGAGGATGTCGGTGGCATTGAGCGGCTCTTCGCACACCGAGCTCTGGCACTCGTCCAGATCGCCCAGCACCGAGCAGTTGATCTCCCGCAGGTTGGCAACGCAGGTCTCCACGATCACCCGATCGGCATATTCCATGGCGGTCTCCACCGCCTCCTCCAGCTGCTGCCGGTCTCTGGCCTTGCTGATGCCGATGCTGCTGCCCAGATTCACCGGTTTGACTACCACCGGGTAACCGCCGCAGACGGCCTCCACCCGCTGGACCTCTGCCTCGATATCGTGGAACCACTTTTTCTTGTGGGTCAGAATCCCCTCCACCACCGGCAGACCGGCGCTTTTGAACAGGGATTTCATGGCCCATTTGTCCATACCCACCGCCGAAGCACACACATCGCACCCGGCATAGGGAATGTTCAGGTACTCAAAGAAGCCCTGCAAGGCGCCGTCTTCCACATTGGTGCCGTGGGTCACGGGCAGGATCACATCCATCTCTCCCACAGTGCTGTTTCCCAGCTTCTTGGGAGGATAGCACTGAAGGGTGGCGGTGTTTTCTCCGCCCACCAGCACCACCCGGGTGGCCTGCTTCAAAGCCGCCGGGATGTCCTTATAGGTGTCGATCTGGCCCATATGAGGACCGGTATAGAATTTGTTGTCCTTTGTGATATAAATGGGCACCGCTTCGTATTTCTCCTGATCCAAAGCGGCAATGGCCTGCATGGCCGAGATCACCGAGACCTCGTGCTCCACGCTTTTGCCGCCAAAAAAGACGCCCACGCGAATCTTCATACCTAATCCTCTCCGTTTCCATCGCAGACAAATAGTTCACTATTTGTTTTAAAAACAATTATTATCGCAAACAGTTTTCATTTTTTCTGATTACTGCCCTAGAGATCATACCACAAATCTCTCCGGAAAAAAAGGGCACGGCTTAATAGTTGTCCGGCAGGTCGTTTTCCAACAGCACAAACCGGGGCTCGCCGGGCTGACCGCAGCTTTGAGCAAAGGCCAGAGCCTGCTGCAAGGTATCGGCCACCAGCATCTTTTCCTCGGGGAACTCGGCTGCCAACAGACCCTGACGGATGGGCTCGGCCTGACGGGGATTGACCAGGGCCACATAATCGCAGCAAGCCGCCGCCTGTTTGCCAAACTGGAAGTTGAGGTCAAACTCCCGCTCTCCCAGCTCCACCATGCCGGGGGTCACCAGAATCCGCAGTCCCTGGCACATAGAAAGAGTGCGCAGCGCAGCCTGGGCTCCCTTGGGGTTGGAGTTATAGGCATCGTCGATGACGGTATAGTTGCTTCCGCCCCGGATCAACTGCATCCGATGGGGCACCGGTTCCAGACGGCGCACGGCCGGCTGGAGTTCCTCCAGGGAAATGCCCAGCTTATGACATACGGCGATGGCGGCGGTGATATTCTGCACATTGTGCTCACCCAGCAGCCGGGTCTTATAGCGGAAACTCTCTCCGTCGGGAGCGGAGACGGTAAACTCGGTACCACTCGGGGTGACGGTGATATCGCTGGCTTTGTAGTCCCTCTCCCCTTCCAGGCCGTAGCGGATCACATTGCTTCCCACTTTCCGGGTGGCGATATATTCGTTGTCCTCATTCAAAAAGCACAGTCCATCGGCTGGAATGGCATCATACAGCTCAAACTTGGTGTCGATGATGGTGTCCACCGTGCCGAAGCTTTCCAGATGCTGCTCCCCGATGGCCGTGATGATACCATAGCGGGGATGAACCAAGTCGCAGATCTCCTTGATATCCCCCTTGTGCCGGGCGCCCATCTCACAGAGAAAGATCTGATGGGTGGGCGAAAGCATCTCCCGCACGGTGCGCACCACGCCCAGGGTGGTGTTATAATTGCCCGGGGTCATGAGCACATGGTACTTGGTGGAAAGAAGGGTGTTGAGAAAATACTTGGTGCTGGTTTTGCCAAAGCTTCCGGTGACGCCTATCACGGTGAGATCGGGCATGCTCTGAAGCTTTTTCCGGGCATCCTCCACATAATAGCGGGCCACCATTTTTTCCACAGGGGTGTTGATGAAGTTGGCCAACAGCACCACCAGAGGTGTACACAACAGCACCACTCCGAAAATGGCCATGCCATAGGGCAGGAGCAGGCCGGGAATCAGGGCCAGCACATAGAGCACCGCCGAAGTTCCCAGCAGCCGCTTGACCCGGGCGGTATACACCAGCGGCTTTTTGGCCTTCTTTGGTCGGTTGAGCACGCAGTATCCTAAGAGCATCACCCCATAATAAGCGCCCCGATCGGCTCTCCCCTGGTTCAGAATCCAGGGAAGCAGCAAAAGCAGGCTTTCCAGCCGGCGCAAGCTGAAAATGCTTTTGGTATTTTTCTGCAAATAATGCCGGTACTGGCCGAACTGATAGGAGCACAGCTGGAGCATATGGACGAAATACACCGCCCCCGCTCCGGCTGCGGCCAAGGCCAACACCGCCATGAAAATGGTTTCCAAAATAGTCATACACTCTCTCCGAATCTTATGCTGAAATCATGGTATTTATCTTAGATATCGATCCCCAGGAACTTTTTCACCACAAGGCCGATGACAAAGCTGATGGCTGCCACCGACAGACTGATGGCCGCCATCTCCCCGAACCGGCGCAGGAATGGCAGGGATTTGGCCACCGAAATGTAGTAGTTAAAGGCCAGAATGATCACAATGACGCTGCAAAGCATGGTCAAAAGGGCCGGGAGATACATTCCCGTGGGGAAAAGCAGGAAGGGCAGCACCAGAATGGCCACCGTCACCAGATAGGCTGCGCCGGTATACAGACTGGAGCGGAAAGCGTCGTCGCTGCCCTCGGCCCGCTGGGCCAGATAGTTGCTGGCCGCCATAGAAAATGTGGCCGACACCCCGGTGATGATCCCGGAAAGGGCCACCAGACGGGTGTTCATCAAGGCAAAGGTCATACCGGCAATGGTGCCGGTGAGTTCCACCAAAGCGTCGTTAAGCCCCAGCACCATACTGCCCACATACTGAAGCCGCTCTTCGTCCAGCATTTCCAGAAGCTCCTGCTCGTGCTTTTCCTCCTCCTGGGAGATGGTCTCGGCCTGGGGGATCTGCTCCATCACCTGGGCATATTTCCGGGTGGCGGCGTTTTCCCCCTTTTCCATCTTTTTCAATACAAAGGTAAAACCCAGAATGCGGCTGAGCAGCAAATAGAAAAAGGCCGTTTTTCGGTTGGGTGCCACTTCCTTGCCGCTGTAAGACCGCCAGATCTTCTCATGCTCCCGCTCCTGATGGGCGATGTTGCGAAGGATCTCCTGGTTCCGGGGATTTTTCTCCCGGGCGGCAATGCCCTCATAGATCAGGCTTTCGGTGAGCTCATTGCGCTGGCTCTCCCACAAAAATTTCTCCGCTTCCGGAGAAAGAGCCGTCTTTTCCATCTTCCATTCTCTCCTTTTCTTCCCCTACAAAAAAGCGTCCAGCACAGCGGAAAACTGAGGCCAGTTGTCCAGGAACGGAAAATGCCCCGCGTTCTTGATGACGGCCAGACCGCTCTCCGGCAGTTTTTCCTCCATGATCTTTCCATCCCGCAAAGGGGTGGCCGTGTCGTTTTCCCCCCAGATAAGCAGGGTGTTCTGTCGCACCTTGGGCATCAGGGGCGTCAGATCCAGATTGACCAGGTTGACCAGGGTCTTCTTCATCACCGGAGAGGCGTTGCGGTAGTCCTCACTGCCCCGGTTGCGGCTCATATTCTGATACAACGGGCCAAAGATCAATTTGAGCACCGGCATATTTGCCAGCTTCCGGGCCAGCTTATAGGAATAGACCTTCACATAATAGCTGGCCGGGCGGACAGGAGGCACTCCTGCGGCGTCCATCAGCACCACCTTTTTGCAGCGAAGGGGGCAATTCTCCTGGCTGAGCAAGTGAAGAATGATCCGGCCGCCGTTGCTGTGGCCCATAAAGATGCACTCCTCCACTTTGACAGCCTGGCAGAAATCCAGCACAAAAGCCCCGTAATCCTCCAGCGTCATGGCCTGGGACGGCTCCGGGGTCTTGCCGCTGCCCGGCATCTGGGGAACCAGCACCCGGTAGCGCGCCGAAAGTTTATCCACAATCCGTCGGTAGGCTTCGATGGGGGCGGCCCAGCCGTGGAGCAGCAGCACCACCGGCCCTTCCCCCTGGTCGATATAATCCACCGACAGACCTTTTACATCAATGGTCACCTTGTCACCTCATTTGCAGGCGGGCACGATCTCGATCCAGTAACCGTCCGGGTCCTGAATAAAGTAAATGCCCATCTGGGGATTTTCAAAACAGATGCAGCCCATTTTTGCATGCTTGTCATGGGCCTTCTGGTAATCGCTGACGGTGAGGGCCAGGTGGAACTCCTCATCCCCCAGGTCATAGGGCGCTGTCCGGTCCCGCAGGGCGGTGAGCTCCAGCAGGAAACCGCTTTTTTCCGGGTCTCCCAGATAGACGATGCGGAAGGCGCCGTCGGGAGCATTTTTCTCCTCCACCGGCTCCAGTTCCAACGCTTCTTTATAAAAAGCCAGGGATTTTTCCATATCCAGTACATTGAAATTGAAATGGGCAAACCGATAATCCATGCTTTTTCTCCTCTCATGGCATTTGGTGCTTTTATCATACCATTTTTGCCCCCCTGGTTCAATGTGATATTTGTCTTTGCCCCCTTTTCTCCGGCGTCAAAATATGATAGGATAGAAGAAATTCCGGGCATTTGCCCAAAAAGGAGTCGTGCCATGCCATTTGATCTCACTTTCGACAGCGGCCTGATCATCCTCATCGCCGCCTTCGACCTGTTTTTGCTCATCCGCTTCTTCCAGTTCCGCCGGCAGATCAAAGTGCGGGGCATGGTGCCCGGCCGGCTGATCATGCTGGGGATCGTATGCGCCGTGGTGGTCATCCAGGCCTGCCGGGGCGCTTTCACCCAGTACACCCTGGTCTTTAATATCTGCACTGTGCTGGCCGTGCTGCTGGTGGCCATCACCCCTTCCGGCCTTTCCAAAGAGGGGATCTTCTGCAATGTGATGCCCACCCCCTGGAGCAAGATCTTCTATTATGACATTGAGGAATATTCCGAAAAGAAAGTGCGGCTGCGTGCCCATCTGGCCGCCAGCGAACGGAACCTGGTGTTCCCCAAAGAACAGAAAGAGCTGGTGATCGCCCATCTGAAAAGCCAGAAAGTGCTCTCTTTTGAAGAGTATAAGGCCCTGCGCAATTCCCGCAAGTCTTAACCCGTTTTTCTTGACAATGCCCCGCTGTGGGTGTATGATAGCTGCAAACTCCATCGCAGAAACCGAAGAGTAGGAAGAGTACGCAAGTCTGAAAGCCCACAGAGAGCCGCCAGATGGTGAAAAGGCGGAGACCGGATGCTTGCCGAATGGACCTATGAGGGCAGACCGAAACGCCTTCGGGCGGAGTAGTGGCTGACGGCGGCTCGAGTCGTTATTCGCAGAGCACATATGTTTGTATGTGAAAAAAGTGGGCTCTATGAGCCAATCTGGGTGGCACCGCAGGACATTCGCTCCTGTCCCTGTTTTGATACAGGGACAGGAGCTTTTTTGTTGCTCTCTCCATCTCGGCGCGATGAAAAAATGAAAGGAGTATCATGATGAACACCATTCCATCCCGCATTCTGCTTTCTCTTTCGGAGATTCCCGATTACTGGTATAACCTTCGCGCCGACCTGCCTCCCCATGCGCCTCTGCTTTCCCCGGACACCCGTGAGCCGGTGGGCCAGGACCAGCTGGAAGAACTGTTCTCCCAGCAGGCCGCCGCCCAGGAGCTGGATTTCAAGACCCCCGTCTTTTCCATTCCCGGCCCGGTGATGGACTATTACCGCACCTTCCGTCCCTCCCCTCTCATCCGGGCCTACGAACTGGAAAAGGCTCTGGACACTCCCGCCCGCATCTATTGCAAATTTGAAGGAAACAATCTAAGCGGCAGCCATAAACTCAACTCCGCCGCAGCCCAGGCCTATTATGCCAAGGCTCAGGGGCTCCGCAGTCTGACCACCGAAACCGGCGCCGGTCAATGGGGCACTGCCCTGGCCATGGCCTGCGCCCATTTCGACCTTTCCCTCACCGTCTTTATGGTGGGCTCCAGCGCCCGGCAGAAACCCCAACGAAAAACCCTGATGGAAGTGTTGGGAGCCAGAGTGGTGGAAAGCCCCAGCCTGGAAACCCAGGTGGGACGGCGCATCCGGGAGGAATTTCCCGGTACCGGCGGCAGTCTGGGCTGCGCCATCAGCGAAGCGGTGGAAATGACCCGTACTTCTTCCCATTGCCGCTATGCCCTGGGCAGCGTTTTGGATCAGGTGCTTCTCCACCAGTCCATTCTGGGGCTGGAATGCCGCACGGCCATGGAGCAGATCGGAGAAACCCCGGATCTGGTGGTGGGCTGTGCCGGCGGCGGCTCCAATCTGGGCGGCATCATGGCAGGGTTTCTCCCTCAACGCATCCAGGGACAATCCTCTGTCCGCTTCCTGGCCGCCGAAGCGGCCGCCTGTCCCAGCCTGACCCGGGGCCGCTACGACTACGATTACTGCGATGCGGGCAAACAAACTCCTCTGGCCAAAATGTACACCCTGGGCTGTGACTTCATGCCCTCTCCCATTCATGCAGGCGGTCTGCGTTACCACGGCATGAGTCCCCTCATCAGCCAGCTGTACCACCTAGGATATATCGACGAAGCCCGGGCCTTTACCCAAAAGGAGATCTTCCAGGCCGCTGTGACCTTTGCCCGCTGCCAGGGCATCCTGCCGGCCCCCGAATCGGCCCACGCCCTGTGCGCCGTCATACAAGAGGCGGAAAAATGCCGGGAAGAAGGAAAAAGCCAGGTCATCCTGTGCCATCTCACCGGCACCGGCTATTTTGATCTCAATGCCTATCACCGTTTTCTCCAAGGAGAGATGGAGGAATCGACTTCCCAGCAAACACATTTCCAAAAATAAGCTATCATCCTTTTCTATCAATGTCTTTGATATTATCAATAGAAACGATTGGAATTCCCCCTTTATTTGCTCTAAAATTGTTTTGATTGAGGAATTTTACCCCTTTTCAAGTGATTTGATGAAAGATGGGAGATACAAGAATGAACCGCGAACTCATTAAAGACCTGCCCGCTGTGTTTGATGAATTCAACGAACAGCGGAAAAAATCCTTTGTCACCGCCATGGAGATGAAGCAGAAGGGCGTTCCCTTTGTGGGCGTGTTCTGCACCTATCTGCCCCAGGAGCTGCCCATGGCCATGGGCGCCGTTGTGGTGGGCCTGTGCTCCATGTCCGGCGAAACCATCCCCGAAGCCGAAAAGGACCTGCCCCGCAACCTGTGCCCCCTGGTCAAGTCCAGCTACGGCTTTGCCAAAACCGACAAGTGCCCCTTCTTCTATTTTTCCGACCTGATCGTGGGCGAAACCACCTGCGACGGCAAAAAGAAGATGTATGAAATGCTGGGCGAATTCAAGCCCGTCTATGTGATGGAGCTGCCCAACAGCCAGAGCCCGGAAGCTCTGGAGCTGTGGAAAAAGGAAGTTATCAAGTTTAAGGAGAAGCTGGAGAGCCACTTCGGCGTCACCATCACCGATGAAGATGTGCGCAAGGCCATCAAGCTGAAAAATGAAGAGCGCCAGGCTCTGAAGGACTTTTACAGCCTGATGAAGCTCAATCCCGCTCCTATGCTGGGCGGCGATATGTACAAGGTCCTCTATGGCTCCACCTTCAAGTTTGACAAAGAAGCGCTGATCCAGGAGGTCAAGGCTCTGACCCAGAAGATCAAGGACACCTATGACGACGGCACCCCCGACTGCCCCAAGCAGAAGTTCGCCGGCCGTCCCCGGATCATGGTCACCGGCAGCCCCATCGGCGGCGCCAGCGAAAAGGTCATCAAGTGCCTGGAAGACAACGGCGCCCAGGTGGTGGTGTTCGAAAACTGCAGCGGCGCCAAATCGGTGGATGAAATGGTGGACGAACAGAACCCCGATATCTACGATGCTCTGGCCCGCCGGTATCTGAACATCGGCTGCTCCTGTATGACTCCTGATACCAACCGCTTCAAGCTGATGGATCGTCTCATCGACGAATACCAGGTGGATGCTGTGGTGGAAGTGGTGCTCCAGGCCTGCCACACCTACAATGTGGAAAGCTTCCTCATCAAGCGCTTTGTCACCGAAGAGAAAAAGAAGCCCTACATCGCTTTGGAAACCGACTACTCCACCTCCGATGCCGGACAGATCAGCACCCGTCTGGCCGCCTTCCTGGAGATGCTTTAAGCCATGGCTCGTCTCAGTCTGGGTATCGACTGCGGCTCCACCACCACAAAGGGAGCCCTGTTCGATGGAGAAACTGTGGTAAAAACAATTCTACTTCCCACCGCTGCCCGTCCCCGGGAGCGGATGGGACAGATCTATGACGCCATGTATTCTCCGGAAGTGGAATATTTGGTCACCACCGGCTACGGCCGGGAATTGCTGCCCCAGGCCCACAAGCGTGTCACCGAAATCACCTGTCATGCCAAAGGGGCGGCCTATCTGTGCCCTGGCATTTCCGGTGTGGTGGACATCGGCGGCCAGGACAGCAAAGCAATTTTGCTGGATCGGGACGGCAATGTGGCCGATTTCGTCATGAACGACAAATGCGCCGCCGGAACCGGCCGCTTTGTAGAAATGATGGGCCGGATTCTGGATTGCCCTCTGGACGAGATCGATGCATTTACCAAGGACGCCAAACCGGTGGATATCACCAGCATGTGCACTGTCTTTGCCGAAAGTGAGATCATCAGCCTGCTGGCCCAAGGCCGGGCACGAGGCGATATCGCCCTGGGAGTCATCCGTTCCATCTGCCAGCGCACCGCTTTGTTTGCCCAAAAGCTGCGGCCGGAGGGGGATTTATTCTTCAGCGGCGGCCTGGCCCGCTTCGAAGTGTTCCGCAAAACACTGGAAAGCTATATCGACTGGCCTGTGCACACCCATCCCCGTTCCCAAATGGCCGGCGCCATCGGCGCTGCCATCATCGGCTGGCAAAAAATCCGATAAAACCTTCTGCCCCAGACGCCCCAGGCGTTTGGGGCATTTTTCTTTTTTCAAAAGTTTGTTTGCTTTTTTGTCCACAGGAGTTATACACAGGGTGTTGATAACCCCTGTGTATAACTTTTTGTAACTGTGGTTTTCTTTTTTCTCCATGCTCTCTTTCCCTGCCAAAAAACAGAGCAAAAAATTGTGCGATATTTTATAGTGAAATCCCTAATTTCCCCCTGTCACTGGGGGAGAAACCTATGGTATACTATACTCATATCCATGATTTCCCGGAGGTGTCCGGGGACTTCTGAAAGGAGAGAACAAAGGAAAATGAACCAAGCGCTGAAAGAAAAGCTGTCCGCCATCCTGGGGATGAATCTGAAAAAGGATTACACCTCGGTGTCCTATGCCATCATGCGCCATGGAGAGATCCTGGCCGCCGATTCCCTGGGCACCCAAGGAGGCGAAGAGAAAAAGCCTGCCGATACAAACTGCACCTACAATGTGGCCTCGGTGTCCAAGATCTATTGCACTGTTGCCGTGATGCAGCTGGTGGAACAGGGCAAGCTGAACCTGGATGAGCCCATCGTCACCTATCTGCCCCGGTTCAAGATGCTGGACGACCGGTACCGTCAGATCACCCTGCGCCATTGCCTTAGCCACAGCAGCGGCCTGCCGGGCACCCAGTGGAAGCATTTTTCCGCCTCCGATGTGAGCCACGACACCTACTACGAAGAAGTGTATGACTACATGGCCCACAGCTATCTGAAAGCCGCCCCTGGCGAATATTCCGTCTATTGCAACGACGGCTTCACTTTGGCAGAAATGGCCGTGGCCGCCGTTTCCGGCATGAGCTACGCCCAATACTGCAAAGATTATATCACCGAACCCATCGGCGCCCACTCCAGCCGCCTCTCCCCTGTGCGCAACACGGAGTATCCCCTGGTGCAGGAAGGCAAGAAACCCCATGAACTGCTGTTCATCCAGGGCGGCGCCGGTTATACCACTACTATGAGCGATCTGTGCCTGTTCGGCAATCAGTTCCTCACAGATTCCAGCATTCTCACCAAAGAGAGCAAAGGGGAAATGGCCAAGCATCAAGGAGTTTCCTTCCTCCCTGGCGATACCCGCAGCACCGGTTTCGGCCTGGGCTGGGACAATGTGGACATGAAGGACAAGGACTACGATCTGGGAGAAGGCGTGCTGCAAAAAGGTGGCAACAGCTTCCAGTTTACCACCCAGTTTATCATCATCCCCAAATACGATGCCGTTCTGGCCATTTCGGAAACCCACGACTGCGGCATCGATGTGCCGGAGACCATCCTGCGGCTGTTTGCCACTGCTATGCTGGAGACCGAAGGGGTCAACATCTACACCCAGTATCAGCCGGTACCTCAGGAGCTGAAAGAGCAGTTTGAAGGTACTTATCTGGTGCCCAGCGCCGTGCTCAACGCCCATTTGTATGGGGCCGTGCTCAATGTGACCCGGGACAGCACCCGTGGGGACAGCGAGGGCATCCACAAAAACCTGAAATGGAACGGTAAGGTTTTCGAAGGGGAAAACGATACCCGCATCTCCTTCCAGGAACACGAAGGCCAGAAATTCATGATCCTGGATCTGCGGGGCAAGGTGGCTCCCTTTGCCATGCAGGCTCCCCGGAATCTGCCTCCCGTCAGCCAGGCCTGGAAAGATCGGATAGGCAAAAAATATGTGCTGTGCAGCACCTCTCCCTGGGATCTGATCCCCTGTGAACTGATGACCGGCTTTATCATCAACCCCCTGCCGGATCACGAGGGAATCCTGGTGGCCTCTTGCTCGGGACGCAGCGACAGCGGCGTGTATGGCCTCTTTGAAGGCTCCTTCACCCCGGTGGACGATCAGAAGGGCACCGGCTTCCTGCGCACTCCGGCCAACGGCAGCCGGGACCTGATCACTCCCTGCTTTGAGATGAAGGATGGCGCCGAGCACTGCGTCATGGCCTCCTACACCTTCCGGGACGCAGAGAGCCTTCCGGAATACCAGGGCGAAGGCTTTACCGGCGCTTACGATCCCCACACCCTGAACAGAGTCTACCGGTTTGACAAAACACTGGAGACACTGCCGGAAGTTCCGGAAAATCACCGTTTGATGGTTCTGGACGAGGATATGGTCACCTGCTATGACAGCCTGATGGGCGGCGAATACAAAAAGCAGGACAAGGGCTATCTGATCCTGGTCTGATTTTTCCTGCAACCTTTCAAAAGGGCCGCTGAAAGCGGCCCTTTTTCTTGTCAGACTGTCGAAAAACCTATATAACGAAAAGGGTCATCCGCCCTACCCCTATAAATCCGCAAAAAGCCGCGACCTGTGCGTGGCTTTTTGCACTTCTCAAGGGGCAAGTGTGCGCCAAAGGCGTGCATACAGCCCCTTGCAAAAACTCGAAAAAGTGGCCTAAGCCACTTTTTCGACACGCTCAAAAGGGCCGCTGAAAGCGGCCCTTTTTCTTGTGTTTTCCTATGAAATATACTATAATACCCAAAAAGCCTTGTGGAGGAGATCCCTATGTCCGTAGAATCAGCCCGGGCTCATCTGGCCCAGTTTGGAAAAGATAATGCCATCCTGTTTTTTCAAGAGTCCAGCGCCACTGTGGAGCTGGCCGCCCACGCCCTGCACACCCAGCCAGGCCGCATTGCCAAAACCCTGTCCTTCCTCACCGAAGACGGTCCCATCCTCATCGTATGTGCCGGTGATGCCCGCATCGATAACCGGCGCTATAAAGACCTGTTTCATCAAAAAGCCAAAATGCTCACCCCCCAGCAGGTGGAGGAATACACCACCCATCCGGTGGGCGGCGTCTGTCCTTTTGGGGTGCCGGAGGATGTAAAGATCTATCTGGATGAATCACTGAAACGGTTTGACATTGTCTACCCCGCCTGCGGCAGCGGCAACTCTGCCATTCCCCTCACCTGTGAGGAACTGGCCCAATACAGCGCTTGCCAGGGCTGGGTGGATGTGTGCAAAGACTGGGAGCGGTAAAACCATGAAGAAACCCTATAAAAAATGGCTTCTCCCCCTGCTCTCCCTTGTTTGCCTGGGCATTCTGGCCTTTGTCCTCATCCAAATGCGGATATGGAGCCTATCCCGGGACGATCGGGTCAGCCGGGAGGAGGCCCAGCCGGCCCAGGCCATTCTGATCCTGGGAGCCAAGGTGGATTCTTCCGGGAATATGAGTCCGGCTCTGCTGGGACGAATGGAAGAAAGCCTGGCCCTTTATCAGCTGGGCAAAAGCCAAACCATCCTCATCTCGGGCGACGGAGAAAACCAGCAACGCAACGAAATCGCCGTCATGAAAAGCTGGCTTCTGGAACAAGGCGTGCCGGAAGAGGACATTCTGGCCGACGACCATGGCCTGAACACCTACGCCAGCCTGTACCGGGCCAAGCATGTGTATCAGCTGGAAACCCTTTTGGTGGTGACCCAGGACTATCACCTGGGACGGGCCCTTTACCTGGGCCAGCAGCTGGGGCTTTCCTGTGAGGGGGTGGGTACGCCCAACAGCGTTCTCAAAGCCCAACTGCCACAGAACCTGCTGCGGGAATCCCTGGCCCGGGTCAAAGCCTTCTTCAACGCCGAAGTTCTTCCCCCCGATCCCGCTCCCCTTCTCGCCCCCGGCGCCTGACCGGTTTCACATGAAACGTTTTCCACAGCCTGGGGAAAATCTGTGGGGAAAACCCCGGCCCCTTGCTTTTTTTGCTTGACAGAAGGCAAATCCCATGATATCATCCCATGAGTATGGGGCGCTTGCCCGATCCACGCTTGTCAGGGAAAATCTCTGACAAGCGTTTTTTTGTGAAAATACCTGGGAAAGGATTGATCTGATTTTGAAAAAATGGATGCTTTCCGCCGCCATTGTGACTGCGGGAAATCTGCTCTATGCCCTCACTATCAAGCTCTTTGTTCTGCCCACCGGGCTGGTGATGGGCGGTACCACCGGCCTGGGCCTTACCGCCAATTATTTGACCGGTGTGCCCATTTCCGCCTTTGTGCTGGCCTTTAATATGGTGATGCTGCTTTTGGGGCTGTGCGTGCTGGGGCGCCGTTTTGCTGCCACCACATTGCTCAGCAGCTTCATTTATCCTTTGGCCCTGGAATTCTGGCAGCGGCTTCTGGGAGATTATGTGCTCACCAAAGATGTGATGCTGTGTACCCTTTTTGCCGGCCTGGGCGTGGGCGTCTCCCTGGGGCTAGTCATCCGGGCCGGCGCTTCCACCGGCGGCATGGACATCCCTCCCCTCATCCTCAACCGGCTGTTCCGGGCGCCGGTTTCGGTGTGTATGTATTTCTTTGATGTGTGTATCCTGCTGAGCCAGGGGCTGTTCCAGTCCCCGGAAAAGCTGCTCTATGGCGTGGTGTTGGTGATGATCTACACCATGGTGCTGGACAAAATGCTGCTCATGGGTACTTCCCGCATTGAAATCAAGGTGGTCAGCGAAAAATCGGAGGAGATCCGCCAGGCCATTCTCCAGGATCTCAACCGGGGCGTCACCCTGATTCAGACAGAAAGCGGCTATCTGCGGCAGAACGCCCAGCTGGTGCTTTCGGTGCTGTCCAGCCGGGAACTGCCCAAAGCGGAAAAGCTGATCCACCAGATCGACCCAGAATGTTTCCTCATGGTCAGCCGTATTTCCGAAGTCAAGGGCCGGGGCTTCTCCATGCAGAAAAAATACCGATAAAACAAAAACCGGCTGTGCTTGATGCACAGCCGGTTTTTTACAGAAATGGGCAAAATTACTTTTGGTTCTTCTGCATTTTTTCTTCCCAGTTCTTCTCCACGCCGATGAAGCACAGCCCCTGCAGCGCAGGCAAAGCAGCCAGATAGGCCAAGCCACGACGGCTGCTGTAATTGCTGTACTGGCCATTGCTGTTGACAATGATCAGCATCGCATTGGCAAAGAACGCAATGCACACCACAAAGGACAGAATGCTCCACACGATCAGACCTTTGTCCTTTTTCCGCAGCAAAATTCCCATTACACCGGACACCACGGCCCCGATGCTGGTGAGCAGATCACACAGGAACAAAAGAACCAGCTTGACCATATCGATGTTGTCCATCTTGAAAAGCTCCATCCAGGAGCCCATCTGCTGAACAAAGGACACAGTACGCAGCAGGCCCAGCAACAACAAAAGCACGCTGAAAATCATCAGATTGCGACGATAATGATACATTGTTTCCTTTTTCCTCCTTTCCCCCCAAAATCATGCTTTTTTTATATCGACTAACCTTTTTAAAAAATAATAAATATACTTAATTTTTACAAAAAAATACCGCTTTGAAATAAATTCAAAGCGGTATTTTCCATCTTTAGTGATGATCTTCTTCTCCGTGGCAGGCCTTGCAATCGCCGGTGCAGCCTACATACTGGACAGGGTCTTTGCCCTGACCCTTGTAATAGTTGGCCAGAGCAGCCTTGACGGCCTCTTCTGCCAGCACTGAGCAGTGCATCTTTACCGGGGGCAGTCCGTCCAGGGCCTCGGCCACAGCGGCGTTGGTCAGCTCCAGAGCTTCCTTCACCGTCTTGCCCTTGACCATTTCGGTAGCCATGGAAGAGGTGGCCACCGCAGCGCCGCAGCCAAAAGTCTGGAAGCGCACATCCTGGATCACTTCGTTTTCATCGATCTTCATGTAGATCTTCATGATATCGCCGCACTTGAGGTTGCCCACCTCACCCACGGCATTGGCATCCTCCAGCTCACCCACATTCCGGGGATGGGCCAGATGGTCCATAACTTTTTCCGAATACAGCATAACAAACTCCTCCTTGCCGATCACTTGCGGTTCCACACCGGAGACATGCTCCGGAGCTTCTCCACCACCTTCGGCAGTGTTTCGATGATATAGTTCACTTCTTCTTCGGTGTTGAACCGGCCCAAAGTCACCCGCAGAGAGCCGTGGGAGACCTCATGGGACAAACCGATGGCCATGAGCACATGGGACGGGTCCAGACTGCCGGTAGAGCAGGCCGAACCGGTGGAAGTGCAGATGCCCTCCATATCCAGATAGAGCACCAGGGATTCGCCCTCGATGGCACTGATGGCAAAGCTGCAAGCGCCAGGCAGGCGGTTTTCCGGATCTCCGGTGAGAATGGTCTCAGGGATCTGAAGCACGCCGTCGGTGAGCTTTTTGGCCAGTGCCTTCAGACGGGCCGACTCTTCTACCATGGTCTCCATGGCCAGCTGAGCCGCCTGGCCCAGGCCAACGATACCGGCCACATTCTCGGTACCGCTGCGCCGGTTGCGCTCCTGGCCGCCGCCTTCGATCACCGGGCGCAGGCCCAGTCCCCGGCGGATATACAAAGCGCCGCTGCCCTTGGGCCCGTTGATCTTATGGGCCGACAGGGACAGAAGGTCGATGTTCATTTTGTTCACATCCAGAGGCATATGGCCGAAGGCCTGTACCGCATCGGTGTGGAACAAAACGCCCTTTTCCCGGCAGATTTTTCCGATCTCTTCAATGGGCTGGATGGTTCCCACTTCGTTGTTGGCCGCCATGATGGACACCAGAGCAGTATCGGGTGTGATGGCCTGTTTCAGCTCTTCCAGGTCCACCCGTCCGTTCTTATCCACATCCAGGAAGGTCACCTGGAATCCTTCTTTTTCCAGAGCCATGGCGGTATGCAAAATGGCATGATGCTCGATCTTGGTGGTGATCAGATGCTTTTTCCCTTTGCCGGCGGGGCCATAGAGCACCCCTTTCAGGGCCATGTTGTCAGCCTCGGTGCCGCTGCCGGTGAAAAAGATCTCCTCGGCCTTGGCGCCGATGACCTGAGCCACCTGCTCCCGGGCCTTTTCTATGGCGATTTTGGCTTCCCGGCCCAGCTTATACAAGGTGGAGGGATTGCCGTATTCCTCTTTCAAATAAGGCAGCATGGCGTCCAGCACCTGGGGAGCGATGCGGGTTGTGGCTGCGTTATCTGCATAAACAAACATGTTGCAACATCCTTTCTATATGGCTTCCTGCAAAGCATGATGCTTGGATGCTGTGCAGAGGGATTTGTTTCTCCGCCTTCAATATACACCATTTTAGTGTATATTGCAACAGGAATTTTATACGCTACTCTGCGCTAACGATTTTGGGCAATCTGGCCAGTGGCCAGAGCATCGCATCGGTTGTTGAATGGGTTGTCCGCGTGACCTTTGACCCAATGGATGCTCACCTGATGCCGCCGCAGCTGCTCGTCCAGCGCCTGCCACAGCTCCACATTGAGCACCGGCTTTTTGTCGCTTTTCACCCATCCTTTTTTCTTCCAGTTTTGCAGCCATCCTTCGTTGATGGCCTTGGACAGATACTGGGAATCGGTATAAAGATCCACCAGACAGGGCTCTTTCAGCCGGGAAAGGCCCTGGATGGCCGCGGTGAGCTCCATCCGGTTGTTGGTGGTCTCCCGTTCAAAACCGGCGATCTCCTTTTCGATCCCCTGGAACCGGAGAATGGCGCCCCAGCCTCCGGGGCCCGGATTTCCCGAACAGGCCCCGTCGGTATATACTTCCACTTGTTTCATACGGAGATTTATTCTCCCTTCTCCGGCTCAGCCTGAGGCTGCTGGGTGTTTTCTGCAGTTTCTGTATTTTCTGCGTTTTCCTCCGCTTCCCCCTCTTCTTCCTTGTCAGCCTTAGCCAGAGAAATCAGTTTAACCCCTTCATCCAGCCGCATCAGCTTGACGCCCTGGGAAGAACGAGAGCAGACACGGATGGTCTCCACACCGGTGCGGATGATCACGCCCTCATCGGTGATGAGCAGAATGTCGCTATAGGTATCCACCGACTTAATCCCAGCCAAAGGCCCTGTTTTGTCGGTGAGGTTATGAGCGATGATGCCGCCGCCACCCCGGTGATGCTCGGTGAATTCCCGGGGAGCAGTCAGCTTGCCATAGCCATTTTCGGTGACGGTAAGCAGATACTGGCCTTCGCTGTCGCAGGCCACGCCCACCACATAGTCTCCTTCGCTGAGACGGATGCCACGAACACCGGCCGCCGAACGGCCCATGGTACGCACTTCTTTTTCATCAAAACGAATGCCCCTGCCGTCATGAGTGCACAGGATGATCTTGTCCTGGCCATCGGTGAGACGCACGCCGATGAGTTCGTCTCCCTCATTGAGGGTAATGACCCGCACGCCGGCCTTTCGGGCAGTATGCAGCTCAGACAAATGGGTGCGTTTGACTACACCCTGTTTTGTGGCAAAGAAAACATAGGCCCCGTCACAGAATTCCTTGATGGGAATCATGGCGGTGACCCGCTCGCCCCCTTCCAGCTGGAGGAGGTTGACGATGTTGGTGCCCTTGGAGGTGCGGGAAGCCTCGGGGATCATATATCCCTTCAGCCGCAGCACCTTGCCCAGATTGGTGAAGAAGAGCACATGGTCATGGGTGGAGGCGGTAAACACCGTTTCCACAATGTCCTCTTCCCGGGTGGCCATGGCGGTGATACCCCGGCCGCCCCGCTTCTGGGTGCGGTAGGCCGACACCGGCAGCCGCTTGATATAGCCCAGACGGGTCAGGGTATAGGCGCACTGTTCCTCTTCGATCAGGTCTTCAATATCCAGCTCATTTTCCACCATGGAGATCTCGGTGCGCCGTTCGTCACCGAACTTGTCGCAGATCTCGGTGAGCTCCTGCTTCACAATGGCATAGATCTTTTCGGCGTGAGCCAGAATGTCCTCGTATTCGGCGATCTTTTTGTGGAGAGCGTCCAATTCGTTTTCGATCTTCTCCACTTCCAGGCCTTGCAGCCGTCCCAAACGCATATCCAGAATGGCCTGGGCCTGGACTTCCGACAGATCAAACCGCTCCATCAAACGCACTTTGGCGTCGTCATAGCTCTGACGGATGATGCGGATGACTTCGTCAATGTTCTCGCAGGCGATCTTCAATCCTTCCAGAATATGCGCCCGCTCCTGGGCCCGGCGCAGATCATAGCGGGTGCGCCGCTCCACCACTTCATACTGGAACCGGATATATTCATCCAGCATTTCCCGCAGAGTGAGCACTCGGGGCTGACTCTGGTTGTGCACCAGGGCCAGGTTGATCACCGAGAAGGTCTCCTGCATCTGGGTATACTGGTACAGCTGATTGAGCACCACCTGAGGATTAGCATCCCGGCGCAGTTCAATGACAATGCGCATGCCGTCCCGGTCGGATTCATCCCGCAGATCGGTGATGCCCTCCACCCGGCGCTCCTTGTGCAGATCGGCGATGTTTTCGATCAGACGGGCCTTGTTGACCATATAGGGCAGTTCAGTGATGACGATGCGGAACCGGCCCTGGCTATGCTCTTCGATCTCCGCCCGGCAGCGAACGATAATCCGGCCCCGGCCGGTGGCATAGGCTGCCCGGATACCGGCCCGGCCCATGATGATGCCGCCGGTGGGGAAATCCGGCCCCTTGATAAAACGGCAGATGTCCTCCAAAGTGGCTTCCGGGTTGTCAATCACATGACAGATGGCCTGGCAGACCTCCCGCAGGTTGTGGGGCGGAATATTGGTGGCCATGCCCACCGCGATGCCCGAAGAGCCATTGACCAGCAGATTGGGGAATCGGGAAGGCAGCACAAAGGGCTCCTTCATTTTGTCGTCGTAGTTGGGGACAAAATCCACGGTATCCTTTTCGATATCGCTGAGCATATTGGCCGCCAGCTTGGCCATACGGGCTTCGGTATAACGGTAAGCCGCCGGAGGATCGCCGTCCACGCTGCCGAAGTTGCCGTGGCCGTCCACCAAAGGATAGCGCAGGGAGAAATCCTGGGCCAGACGCACCAGGGCATCGTACACCGAAGCGTCGCCATGGGGATGGTACCGGCCCAGCACATTGCCCACGGTGGTGGCCGATTTTCGGTAGGGCTTGTCCGCCGTCAGGTTGTCCTCGTACATGGCGTAAAGAATGCGCCGGTGCACCGGTTTCAGACCGTCCCTCACATCGGGCAGGGCCCGGCTGACGATGACGCTCATGGCGTAATCGATGTAGGACTTGCGCATTTCCTTTTCCAGATCTACATCGATAATCGTTTGGCCCTCAAAGGTCAAATCGTTGATTTCACTCATGTTTTCACCTATTTTCAAATACCATATGTATTATCAAGAAAGAATATCACTTTTTAGCAAAATGGGAGACTCTTGCCGCAACCTTGCCCCCTAAAGGCACCGCTGTGGCAGGAAGCTCCCGGCCTTTGCAGCCCCAGCCCACAAGCCAGGGCTGCAAAAGACCGTTTTTTCCATTAACGCCAGCCGCCGTTGTCGTCGGTGCCGTCCATATTCATTCCCTGGTTCTGGGAGGGGCCATAATAGTTGTCCCCTGTATCATTGGGAATGATCAGAGCACAGATGATATACAGCAGCAGCCCGCTGCCGCCGAAAAAGATCATCACAGCCCAGGCCAGGCGCACCAAGGTGGGATCGATGCCGAAAAACTCGGCAATGCCGCCGCACACACCGGCCAATACCCGATCATTGCGGCTTTTGTGCAGTCGTTTCATAGTACCTCTCCTTTCCCACTCACAGGATCAGATATCCAGATTGTTTACATATTTGGCATTCTGCTCGATGAAATTCTTACGAGGCTCCACCTTTTCGCCCATGAGGATGGTAAAGATCTCATCGGCCACAGCGGCATCCTCCATATTCACCTTGAGCAGCGTGCGGTTTTGAGGGTTCATGGTGGTCTCCCACAGCTGTTCCGGGTCCATTTCGCCCAGGCCTTTGTAGCGCTGGACTTCGGCGCCGGGGATCTGCTGCAGGATCTCTTTCAGCTGATCGTCGCTGTAGGCATACCGGGGCTCATTCCGCCCCTTTACAATTTTATACAAAGGAGGCTGGGCAATATACACATGACCCCCCTCGATCAAAGGACGCATGAAACGGAAAAAGAAGGTGAGCAGCAGGGTGCGGATATGGCTGCCGTCCACATCGGCATCGGCCATCAGGATGATCTTGCCGTAGCGGAGTTTGGAAATATCGAATTCGTCTCCGATACCGGCACCGAAAGCGGTGACCATAGGCATCAGCTTTTCATTGCCGTACACCTTGTCCAGACGGGCCTTTTCCACATTGAGCATCTTGCCCCACAAGGGCAGGATGGCCTGATACCGCCGGTCCCGGCCATTTTTGGCCGAGCCACCGGCGCTGTCGCCCTCCACGATGTAGATTTCGGTGTAGGTGGGGTCTTTTTCCTGGCAATCGGCCAGCTTGCCCGGCAAAGAGGCGCTTTCCAAAGCGCTTTTCCGGCGGGTGGCCTCTCTGGCCTTCCGGGCCGCTTCTCTGGCCCGGGCCGCGGTGAGGCATTTGTCGATGATGGTCTTGGCGGTCTGGGGGTTCTCCTCCAGATAAGCCGACAGAGCCTCATAGACCGATCCATCCACCAGGCTCCGCATCTCGGAGTTGCCCAGCTTGGTTTTGGTCTGGCCTTCGAACTGTGCCTCGGTGAGCTTGACACTGATGACGCAGGTCAAACCTTCCCGGGTGTCATCGCCGGAGAGGTTTTTGTCGTCTTCCTTCAGGAATTTATACTTATGGGCATAGTCGTTGATCACCCGGGTGAGTGCCGATTTGAAGCCGGTCTCATGGGTGCCGCCCTCGGTGGTGTTGATGTCGTTGGCAAAAGAGAGGATGTTTTCGTTATAACTGTCGTTATACTGCATGGCCACTTCCGCCATGTTGTCCTCTCTTTGGGCGGACAGATAGATCACTTCCGGATGGAGCGGGGTCTTATTCCGGTTCAGATGCTCCACAAACTCCCGGATGCCGCCCTGATAGCACATCTCATTGACCCGGATGTTTTCGTCATCCCGCTGGTCGGTGAAAGTGATGGTGACGCCGGCATTGAGGAAGGCCTGCTCCCGCAGCCGGTTGAGCAGCACATCGTAATCGTATTCCACCGTCTCAAAGATGGTGTCATCGGCTTTGAAGCGCACAAAGGTGCCCCGCTCATTGGTATCGCCGGTGATGTGCAGCGGGCTTTCGGGCACGCCCCGGTTAAAGCGGATGGAATGCACATGGCCGTCCAGATACACATCCACCGTCAGCCACTGGGACAGGGCGTTGACCACGCTGGCGCCCACGCCGTGGAGGCCGCCGGAGACCTTGTAGCCGCCGTCGCCGAATTTGCCGCCGGCATGGAGGATGGTATACACCACTTCCACCGTGGAAATACCCATTTTATGGTGAATCCCCACCGGAATGCCACGGCCGTTGTCCCGCACGGAGATCACATTGTCCTTTTCAATGGTCACTTCGATATGGGTACAGTAACCGGCCAGCGCCTCGTCGATGGCGTTGTCCACGATTTCATAAACCAGGTGATGCAGGCCCCTCTGGGATGTGGAGCCGATGTACATACCCGGCCGTTTCCGCACCGCTTCCAGGCCTTCCAGCACCTGTATCTGACTTTCGTCATAAGTGGTTTCAACTTTTTGGATATCAGTCATTGCTTCTTCCTCGCGTTCTATGGAAATTGCCGCCGCAGTTCAAAAGTCCACGGGGCGGATCGCTTGTTTCCTGTTTGATCAAAAAGACAGCAGATTTTCCGGCAGAGGCTGGCCATTGGCCCGCTTCAGCAGGGTCTGAGAGGAGATTTGGGAGATATAGACCACCGTCTGGCCATCCTCTTCGCAAACCACGGCGCTTTTGGGCAGCTCATCGCTGACGGTGACTACCCGCCCCTCCTTCTGTGCTTTTGTGAGAAATTCCCGGGTGCGCTTGCCGTATGTGGCGGTATCGAAGTCAAAAATGCCCACGATGGTCCGCCGGGATACGACAATATCCCGTCCCAAATGCAGATACATACTCCATTCCTCACTGATTCAAGGGGGCAATGGTTCCCCCCTCCACCAAAAAGGCCGCTCCCTGCAGCTGACGCAGCCGCTGGGTGCGCTCGCAGCAGGTGATGATCACCTGTCCGCCGCCGGTCTTTCCGATGAGATATTCCTGTCTCCGGGAATCCAGTTCGCTGAGCACATCGTCCAGCAGCATCACCGGATATTCCCCCTGATCGTCTTTGAAAATTTCCCGCTCGGCGAATTTCAGCGCCAAAGCGGCAGTGCGGGTCTGTCCCTGGCTGGCAAAGCCCCGGGCCGCCGAGCCATTTACGGTCAGCAGCAAATCGTCCTTGTGTGGTCCGGTCAGGCATTGTCCCGCGGCCAGCTCTGCTTTTTCATGGCTTTCGGCGTGTTCCAGCAGCCAGCCTTCGATGGCCTCTTCCGAAGCCTTGGGATCTTTCACCGTGGACACCGTCTGGTACTCGGCCAGAAGCTCCTCCCCACAGCCGGAAATGGTCTGCTGGATCTGGTAGGCCTCCCGAGCCAGTTTTTCAGCGAAAAAAGCCCGGTAACGGATGACGGCCGCCCCGCATTCGGCCATACGCCGGGTAAAATCGGGCAAAACCGCCAGAAGAGAGGGGTTTTCCTCCTGCATCCGCAGGATTTTGGCCTTGTGCTCCAGCAGTTTGTTGTATTCCCCCAAAGCCAGAGCATACCGGGGCCGCAGCTGGCACAAAGCGGTGTCCAGAAACCGTCTTCTGGCCGCCGGGCCTTCCCGGATCAGATACAGATCTTCTGGGGAAAAAAGCACACAGCGAAACACTTCCGACAGATCGCTCTGCCGTTTTTGTTTGACGCCATTGACGATGCTTTGCAGCTTCCCCGTGCGGGGCAAAGTCAGATCCATGCGGAATTCCCGCTGCCGGGAAAAGACCTTGGCCTGGATCTGCGCCTGGCTTTGGTGAAAGGAGATCAGGTCTCCCCTTTTTCCCGCCCGCCAGGACCGGCCGCCGGTGAGAAGAAATATGGCCTCCAGCAGGTTGGTTTTTCCCTGGGCGTTTTCTCCCGCCAGGATGGTGACCCCTTCTGGAAAAGAAAGGGAAGCATCCTGGTAGTTGCGAAAATGGCTCAGGCGAATGGCTTCTAGTTGCATGAAGTGATCTCCACCTCAGTGTTTTCGAACAAAATTTTGTCGCCGGGCAGGCATTTTTTGCCCCGGGCCAGGCAGACTTCCCCGTTGACCTGCACTTCGCCCCCCTGGATGCGCTCTTTGGCCTCTCCGCCGCTTTGACACAGATTGGCAAATTTCAGCAGGCTGTCCAGTTTGATGAATGGGGTCTTGATGGGGATTTTGATGGTTTCCATAAGCTCCTCCCTTGTGAAAAGGAACGACGTTTTTTTGTATCAGGCATCCGCTTTTAGCCGCACAGGCAGTACCATATAAAGGAATTTGGTTCCTTCCACCGGCCGGATGACGCAGGGGGACAGGCTGCTTTTCAGCTCCAGAACCACCTTTTCTTCAGGGCAGGCCCGCAGAGCGTCTAGCAGGTACCGGTTGTTGAAACCGATCTCGATTTTTTCCGGGCAATTTTCAATGGTGCATTCATCGTAGGCCCGTCCCAGGGATGTAACGCAGGAAATTTTCAGACTATTTCCTTCAAAACAGCAGCGGATGGGATTTTTCAGCCGTTCGGAGATGATCAGGCTTACCCGTTCCACGCAGTCGATGATGCTCTTTACGTTGATTTCCAGTTTTGTGGTGCAATCATTGGGAATAGCATTGCGATAGTTGAGAAATTCCCCTTCCAGAAGCCGGGTGGTTACCAATGTGCCTTCCACTTCAAAGAGAGCGTGTTTTTTCTCTGGATAAATATGGACTGCTTTGTCTTCGCTGTCGGGAATGATCCGGCTGATTTCTTTCAGTGTTTCCCCGGGAACCACGAAAGAAAGATTTTCTGTCTTGTCGTTTTCCACTTCTTCCTGGCTCATGGCCAGCCGGTAGCCGTCTACCGACACCACAGTCAGTTGGTTTCCGGTGATTTCAAAGAGGGAGCCGGTGTGGATGGGTTTGTTTTCGTTGTCGGACACGGCGAAAACAGTGTGGTCGATCATGCTGCGCAGCAGTTTGCAGGACAGTTTGATTCCTTGGCTTTTTTCTACGTTGGGAAGTTCCGGAAATTCGGCGGGAGAAGCGCCGATCAGGTTGAATTCGCTCAGGCCGCAGCGGATGGTGGTCATGTAATGATCGTCGCAGACGATCTCCACCATATCGTCGGGCAGTTTGCGTACGATATCGCTGAAGATTTTGGCATTGAGTACGATGCTTCCCTTTTCGCTGATTTCAGCAGGAAATGTTTTTTTGATGCCTGTTTTGAAATTGTAGCCGCAAAGGGTGAGTTCATCTTCTGCTGTAATAAGTAAACCTTCCAAAACAGCGATGGTGCTTTTTGTGGCTACGGCGTGAATGCAGATGGAAATGGCTTCGTTCAGCACCGCTTTTTCACAGGTAAACTTCATATCGCGGGCTCCTTTCAGTTCTTATCTGTTATTCATTTTTATAGTAACAGTCGTAGGGCCTGTGGATTTGTGGAAAGTTTCCCCGGAGTCTTGGGTTTCAAGGGATGAGGCTTTGCACAGGGGGTGTGGATGATTTTTCGTTTCTGATGGGGTTGTCCACAGTCTATTTTTTGTCCACAGCTATCCACGTCCTTCCACAGCCCTTGGGGGAAAAAATGTGGATTTTGTGTTTTATCGGTTCTGGATGTTCTTTTTCAGGTCGCTGAGGGCGGCGGAGAAGCTTTCGTCCTTTTCGATCTGCACCTGGGTTTTGTTGATGGCGTGGAGTACGGTGGTGTGGTCTCTTCCCATAAACCGGCCGATTTCCGGGAAGGACAGATCGGTCATTTCCCGGATCAGGTACATGGCCACCTGCCGGGGTACCACCACATCCTTTGTTTTGGCCGAGCCCAGAATCCGCTCGGTAGTGATGTTGTAGAAGTTGGCCGTCTCTTCCAGAATCAGTTCCGGTGTGGGTTTCAGGCCCGGGCTTGCTTTGAAGATGTCCCGGATGCACTCTTCCGCCAGGGTCATGTCGATGGCCCGGCCCATGAGGGAGTGTTTGGCGAAGATCTTTTTTACCGCGCCTTCCAGCTGCCGCACATTGTTTGTAATGGAGGAGGCGATGTATTCCACCACATTGGGAGGCAGTTCAGCTCCCAGCATTTCGGTTTTCGCATTGACCAGGGCCATGCGGGTTTCGAAATCCGGGGGCTGGATGTCGGCCAGAAGGCCCCATTCGAAGCGGGACTGGAGACGATCTTCCAGTGTGAGGATTTCCTTGGGAGGCCGGTCGGATGTGAGGACGATCTGTTTGCCCGATTCGTGCAAGGTGTTGAAAGTGTGGAAAAATTCTTCTTGGGTGCTGATCTTGCCGGCGATAAATTGGATATCGTCCACCAGCAGCAGGTCGGCCATGCGGTATTTTTCCCGGAAGGAAGCTACATCGCCCCGTTGGATGGCGCTGATCAGCTCGTTGGTGAAATCGTCGCCCTTGACATAGACGATGCGGTAGGCCGGGCGGGTGCGGGCGATGTAACCGGCGATGGCATAGAGAAGGTGGGTTTTGCCCAGACCGGACTGGCCGTAGATAAACAGGGGGTTATAGGCACTGGCCGGTTTTTGCGCCACGGCATAGGCGGCCGCATGAGCAAACTTGTTGCTGCTGCCCACGATGAAGCGCTCAAAAGTGTAGTTGGCATAGACGGTATCCTCGTTGGCCGCCTTCCATAGGCTCAGCTCTTCGTCACCGCACAGCACCCGCAGGGCTAGATCGCTGCCGGTCAGGTCCCGCACAGCATCGCAGAAAGGCTGGGCATACCGGTTTTCGATCATCTCCTGCTTCATGCGGGAGGTGGTGAGCAAAATAAAAACGCCGTCTTTCACCGTCACGGCGGAGGCGTCCCCAAACCAGGTGGAGATGACAACAGGTGTGAATTGCTGCTCCAGCACATGGATTACATTTTGCAGCAGCTCGGCAGGGCTCATCATATCTTCTCATCCATTCAAATTTTTTCTGTAAAGCCTATAAAACAGCAGACTATATTGTATCACAATAAATTCCCCAGCACAACAAAAAAACGGTGGATAACCTGTGGATAACTGGGGAGTATTCCATAAACTATATATAATACATTATAATATAATAACGGAAAAAAGGAAAGTCTTCTCCGGTGGATTTTGCAAAAACCGAGAAAATGGTGTTGTGCACAAAAATCTCCACAGGCTGTTGAAAGATTGGTTCCTTTGCCCTCAACCTTGCACCAAGGGAGAAAGTGGGGTACAATAAACGGGATTCAAAACATGGAAAAGAGGGGAACGAATTGGAAAAAGTGGTATTGGGGCTGTCCGGCGGCGTGGATTCCGCATTGTGTGCCCGTCTGCTGTTGGAAAAAGGTCATTCGGTCACAGGTGTTTATCTGGACACCGGCCACGGAGGGGTGGAAGAAGCTCACAAGGCCGCTTTGGAATTGGGGATCCCCTTTTGCTCGGTGGATGTAAGGGAGCAGTTGGAGGAAAAGGTCATTGCCCCCTTTATGGAGGGATACCGCCGGGGGATCACCCCCATTCCCTGCATTTTCTGCAATCCGGCGGTGAAGTTTCATATCCTTTGGCAAAAAGCCCAGGAACTGGGGGCTTCCTATGTGGCCACCGGCCATTATGCCGTGACCCGCAGGCTGGAAAACGGGGTCACCGGCCTGTATATGTCCCCCTCTCCCAATGACCAGAGTTATATGCTTTATCGTTTGCTGCCGGAGCTTTTGGACCATGTACTCTTTCCCTTGGGGGAGTTTTGCAGTAAGGAGGACACCAGGACTCTGGCCCGCAAGGTCGGGCTCAGCGCCGCCAATAAGCCGGACAGCATGGAAATTTGCTTTATTCCGGAAGGGGATCACGCGGCTTTTATGGAACAGCGGGGCCTGGGGCTGCCTCCCGGGGATTTTGTGGACGAAGCGGGAAATGTTCTGGGAAAACACAAAGGCATCCACCATTACACTCTGGGCCAGCGCCGTGGATTGGGCATCGCCGCAGAGGGGCGGTTGTTTGTCAAGGAGATCCGGACAGAACAAAACCAGGTGGTCCTTTCCCTGACCCCTCCCACATCCCAGGTCATTACGGTGGACAATCTGTGCCGCACGGCGCCGGAATACGGGGCAGAGTCCTTCTGGGCCGATGTGAAGATCCGCCACAGCCGCCGTCTGGACAAAGCCCTCGTCACCTATCTGCCGGAAGGACGGGCCAAAGTGGAATTTTCCTCCCCGGTGCGGGCTCCCTCCCCCGGTCAGTCGGCGGTTTTTTACCAGGATGGCCGGGTCATCGGCGGCGGGTATATTGAAAAACAGCCCTGTTTATAAAAATTTTTCGTGCAATGAGAGAAATTGTCTGATATAATAAATCCGAATGTGGAGCAGTCTGCATTTTTGACCCTGGATACCAAGAGTTTTGTATAGAAACACATAAGGAGTGTAGAAAATGCATAAGTACGTTTACCTGTTTTCCGAGGGCAACGGCAATATGCGTGAGCTGCTGGGCGGCAAAGGTGCCAACCTGGCTGAGATGACCAATCTCGGCATGCCTGTGCCCCAGGGCTTCACCATTTCCACCGAAGCCTGCACCCGTTACTATGAAGACGGGGAGAAGATCGCTCAGGACATCGAGGATCAGATCTACGAATACCTGAAGAAGATGGAAGAGATCACCGGCAAGAAGTTCGGCGATCCCCACAATCCTCTGCTGGTTTCCGTTCGTTCCGGCTCCCGGGCCTCCATGCCCGGCATGATGGACACCATCCTGAACCTGGGCCTCAACGACGAAGTGGTGGAATCCTTCGCCAAGATCACCGGCAACCCCCGTTTTGCCTATGACAGCTATCGCCGCTTCATCCAGATGTATTCCGATGTGGTTATGGAAGTGGGCAAGAAGTATTTCGAAGAGCTCATCGACGAGATGAAGGCCGAAAAGGGCGTCAAGCTGGACACCGAACTGGATGCCGACGACCTGAAGAAGCTGGCCGAGCAGTTCAAGGACGAATACAAGGCCAAGCTGGGCGTGGACTTCCCCTCCGATCCTCGTGAGCAGCTGATGGGCGCTGTCAAGGCGGTTTTCCGCTCCTGGAACAACCAGCGTGCTATCGTCTATCGCCGCATGAACGACATCCCCAGCTCCTGGGGCACCGCCGTCAATGTCCAGGCCATGGTCTTCGGCAACACCGGCGATGAAAGCGGTACAGGCGTTGCCTTTACCCGTAACCCCGCCACCGGCGATCCTCACCTCTATGGCGAGTTCCTGATGAACGCCCAGGGCGAAGATGTGGTGGCCGGCATCCGGACTCCTCAGTCCATTGACCAGCTGAAAGAGGTCATGCCCGAAGTGTACGATCAGTTTGCCGCCATTGCCGACAAGCTGGAAAAGCATTATAAAGATATGCAGGACATGGAGTTTACCATCGAAAAGGGCAAGCTCTATATGCTCCAGACCAGAAACGGCAAGCGTACCGCTCAGGCCGCTCTGAAGATCGCCGTGGACATGGTGGACGAAGGCATGCTCACCAAGGAAGAGGCCATCATGAAGGTGGAGCCCAAGCAGCTGGACGCTCTGCTCCATCCCCAGTTTGACGCCGAGTCCCTGAAGGCCGCTATCCCTGTCACCAAGGGTCTGCCCGCCTCCCCCGGCGCTGCCTGCGGCAAGGTCTATTTCACCGCCGCTGAGGCTGTGGCCGCTGCGGAAAACGGCAACAAGGTGGTTCTGGTCCGTCTGGAGACCTCTCCTGAAGACATCGAAGGCATGGCCGCGGCTCAGGGCGTTATGACCGTCCGCGGTGGTATGACCTCTCACGCCGCCGTTGTGGCTCGCGGTATGGGCACTTGCTGCGTGGCTGGCTGCGGCGAAGTGAAGATGAATGAAGAGGAGAAGTACTTCCTCATCGGCGACAAGAAGGTCTGCGAAGGGGATTACATCTCCATCGACGGTTCCACCGGCAATGTGTACCTGGGCGAGATCAAGACCGTTCCCGCTTCCATGACCGGCGACTTTGGCCGCTTCATGGGCTGGGCCGACGAGATCCGCACCCTGAAGGTGTGCACCAACGCCGATACTCCTCGGGATGCTGAGCAGGCTGTCCGTTTTGGCGCCGAAGGCATCGGCCTGTGCCGTACCGAGCATATGTTCTTCGAAGCCGACCGTATCAAGGCCGTGCGGGAGATGATCGTCTCCAAGAACGAAGAGCAGCGCCGCAAGGCTCTGGAGAAGCTGCTGCCCATGCAGCGCGGTGACTTCGAAGGCCTGTTCATGGCCATGGGCGGCCGCCCGGTCACCATCCGCTTCCTGGATCCCCCTCTCCATGAGTTCCTGCCCCAGGAGGAAGGGGACATCATCGAGATCGCCGGCGAGATGAATATGTCTGTGGCCGATCTGAAGCAGATCATCGCCGATCTCCATGAGTTCAACCCCATGCTGGGTCATCGTGGTTGCCGTCTGGCCGTCACCTATCCGGAAATCGCTGAGATGCAGACCCGTGCCGTTATCGAGGCTGCCATCAATGTGAAGAAGGCCACCGGCCTGGATATCGAGCCCGAGATCATGATCCCCCTGGTGGGCATGGTCAACGAGCTGAAGTTTGTCAAGAATGTGGTCACCAAGACCGCCGATGAGATCATCGCTCAGTCCGGTGTGGAAATGAAGTACCTGGTGGGCACCATGATCGAGATCCCCCGGGCCGCTGTCACCGCCGACGAGATCGCTCAGGAAGCTGAGTTCTTCTCCTTCGGCACCAACGACCTGACCCAGATGGGCTTCGGCTTCTCCCGTGACGATGTGGGCAAGATCCTCAACGCTTACTATGACAAGAAGATCATGGAGCGGGATCCCTTCGCCTCCCTGGACCAGGATGGCATCGGCCAGCTGGTGAAGATGGCTGTGGAAAAGGGCAAGAAGACCCGTCCCGACATCAAGCTGGGCGTCTGCGGCGAGCATGGCGGCGATCCGGCCTCTGTGGAATTCTTCCACAAGATCGGCCTGAACTATGTGTCCTGCTCCCCCTATCGTGTGCCCATCGCCCGTCTGGCGGCTGCTCAGGCCAGAGCCAAGGAACTGCTGAATAAGTAAGTTTTGGTTCCGATAGACTGAATTGTTGCTGCAAAGCATCATATAAAAAGCGTGGCCCAGGATAAAATTCCTGGGCCACGCTTTTTTGCTGAAAAATACCAGAAGGGCCTGCTTTTCAGGCAGGCCCTTCCTATTTCGGGTTTAGTGACGGGGCGATTGCTTCACAATCTGGGCCGCACGGATCAGGGCCGCCTGTACATCGGCCTGGAATTGGACCTTTGCACTGGCCACTTTGCTGAAAGTGAGGCCGCTGATGGTGGAAATATAACGGGGCGGCAGATTGTTCAGCGCCAAAGCGACGATATCGCTGTGACACTGCTCACAGGAACACGCATCCAAACGGTCTTTGATGGCGTTGTACTGCTCTTCCACCACATCTTCCATGATATTGTGGTAAGAACTCATGGTGCTCATCCCTTTTCAATTTTTGAATATTTTATCACAGCTTTGGGCCGATGTAAAGAAAGCCTCCGGCGGTCTCTTTTTGTTGCTTTATGAACAAAGCGCAATGATCTCTTTCTTTTTTACAAGAAGTTATCCCCAGGGGTTATCCACACCCTGTGGAAATTTCCTGGGGACAACTTAGCATATCTTGTGGTTACTTGCCGAAAAAGGCGGTGAAGAGGGCGTCTTGTTCCGCAAAGTGGGTCACATAGCCGATAGCCACTTTTCCCTCGGTCAGGGCGATCAGCTCCTTGGTTTTCTCCGGGCCGAAAGCGCCGCACACTTCAATGGCGCCGCAGCCTTTTTGGTACAGATCCTGCACCCGCTTTTTGGCCTGCTCCCAGTTTTGCACGGTGTAGATATAGGTGTGTTTGCTTTCGGTTTCAAAATGGGCCTGGTCCTTTTCCGGATCGTATTGGGCTCCCATGAGGATAAAGGCAAAAATGGGTTTCATTTGGTGTACTCCTTTCCTGTTACAGCTGAATTTTTTGTCCGATGCCCTTTTCCATGGCCTTCTGGGCGATGGCCTGGGCGGCAATCAGATCAAACAGCGCCATGCCCACCGTTTTGAAGAAGGCGGTCTCCCCTTCTTTTGGCTTTGTAGCCTGACCGGCCAGGAGCTGCCCCATGGTGATTACCTGATCCATGGTCAGAAGCCCTTCGCTTAGTGGTTGGCTCAGATCGCCGCTTTCCTCGCAGGCAAAGGGAAGGTCCACATAGACCTGGGAAAGCAAAGACCACAGGCAGGGGGGATATTCCCGCATGGTGGGTTTATAAGAGCCTACGCCAATGCAGCATTTTCCGGCAAAAAGGGCACTGTCATCAGGAAAAACCGGCTCATTGGATGTGGTGGCCGTGATGAGGATCTGGCTTTGCCGGGCGGCTTCTTGGGAGGAGGCACAGAAAGTGACGGGAGGATGAGTTTCCCCCAGAACTTCCTCCAGCCTGTGGATAAATGGCGCCGGGTCCTTGGCATAGGCATCGTATACATAAATGTGCTGGATGGGCCGTGCGGCGCAGACAAAGGCGGCCTGGTTGGCCCCCTGTACGCCGGCGCCGATGACGGCCAGGGTGTGGGCATCGGCCGGGGACAGATGGCGCACCGCCACACCTCCCACACCACCGGTGCGCAGGGCGGTGAGGGCTTTGCCGTCCATCATCACCTGGGGGATGCCGGTGTCATAATCGCACAAGAGCATCAGTCCGTCGATGGCGGGAAGGCCCCGCTGGGTGTTTTCCGGGAAAACAGTGAGGATCTTCTGGCCCATGGCCCCATCGGCAAAGCAAGGCATATAGACGATGGTTTTGTTCTGGTATTCCACGGTGGGGCGATCGGGCATGAAATAGTTTCCGGCCGTAAAAAGCCCATAGGCTTTTTCAATGGCCTCCATCATCTCCTGAGGGGTGATGGAGCGGATGATGTCCTGTTTGTTTAAATAAAGCATGGCGCTTCCCTCCTTTTGCCTTCATGATACTCCATGGAAGGCAAAAAGAAAAGCCTTTGGGAAGAAATGAAAAAGGCCGGAAAAACAAAAAAAAGAAAAGTACCCCCTGGGGAAATGTTCACAATCCATGCTGACACACGGCAGACCGTTGTGGTATAATAACCGCAGAACGGTTGTTATACCGGATTTTGCGGCCGTTTTCTCGTCCCGCAAGCGGGACAACCGAAAACACGGCCATTCTACCACTTCGCTTTCGCTTTGTGGTATAATATCAACAGTAGCCGCACATGTGCGGCAGGATACTGCGTATTCAGTCGTTTTGTTCACAAAACGACTGCTGTTGATGTTACACCATAGCAAAAATCAGCAAAGCTGATTTTATGCCGCATTGGCGGCGTGCAAGTCTGCATGGACTTGCGGTTATGGTATAATGAAAACAGTCTGGAGATCTTCTCCTGGCAGCGATCGTTAAAAAAACAACAAAATGTCCCATCAAATAAAAAAGGATAGAGGGTGTTGCGAACATGGAAAAAAACAAGGAACTGCGGGTGTTCGCCGAAGAGATCCGGGTGGAGACCATCAAAGAGCTGGCCCATCTGGGATTTGGCCATGTGGGCGGCTCCATGTCGGTGGTGGAGACCCTGGCGGTGCTCTACGGCAGCCAGATGAACTATGACCCCAAGAACCCCACCATGGAACAAAGAGACCGGCTGGTGATGAGCAAAGGGCACGCAGGCCCGGCCCTCTATGCCACCCTGGCTCTCAAGGGCTTCTTCCCCCTGGAGCGGCTGAAGACGCTCAATCAGAACGGCACCACACTGCCCAGCCACTGCGACCGGCTGAAAACTCCTGGCGTGGACATGACCACCGGCTCTCTGGGCCAGGGCATCTCCATGGCCCTGGGCCTGGCTCTGGGCGCTAAAATGCGGGGCAAGGACTTTACTACCTACCTGATCCTGGGCGACGGCGAATGCGATGAAGGCCAGGTGTGGGAGGGTGCTCTGTCTGCTGCCCATCTGAAGCTGGACAATCTCATTGCCTTTGTGGACTGGAACAAGCAGCAGCTGGACGGCGCTGTGGACGATGTGCTGGACCTGGGCGACATCGGACAGAAATTCGAGGATTTCGGCTGGCATGTGCAGCAGGTCAACGGCCACGATATCGACGCTTTGCTGGAAGCGGTGGAAAGCGCCAAAGCCCATAAGGGCCAGCCTTCCATGATCGTGCTGGACACCATCAAGGGCAACGGCTGCCGTTTGGCCATGGAGACCTTCCCCTGCCACCATTTGAAATTCAAGCCCGAGCAGATCGCCCCCTCGGTGATCGAGGCCGAACAGGTGCTGGCCAAGGCCCGGGAAGCGCTGGAGGTGCGGTAAAATGAGCTACAAAGTGAAAGAGACTCTGAAAAACGAAGAGAAAGAAATGCGGGCAGTGTATTGTAAGACTCTGTGCGACATGGCCCGGGAAGACAGCCGCATCTGCGCTCTGGACGCCGACCTGATCGGCTCCTCCGGTATGCAGGCTTTCTTCAAAGAGTTCCCCGATCGGGCTGTGGACTGCGGCATCCAGGAAGCCAACATGGTGGGTATGGCCGCTGGCCTGTCCGCCGCCGGCATGGTTCCCTTTGCCCATTCCTTTGCTCCCTTTGCCACCCGCCGGGTGATGGACCAGATTTTCATCTCCTGCGCCTATGGCAAGCAGAATGTGCGCATTGTGGGTTCCGATCCCGGTGTCACAGCGGCTTATAACGGCGGCACCCATATGCCTTTTGAGGATATGGGCTGCCTGATGAGCATCCCCAAGATCACTTTGATCGAGCCCTGCGACAGCGTGCAGCTGGAGCAGGTGATCAAAATGCTTCAGGACGCATACGGCGTTTTCTATATCCGGATGCTGCGGAAAAATGCCGTGGGCATCTATGAGGAAGGTTCCACCTTCACCCTGGGCAAGGCTCCCGTGCTGCGGGACGGCACCGATGTGTGCATCGCCGCCTCGGGCATCATGGTCAGCGAGGCTCTGAAGGCCGCCAAGGTGCTGGAGGAACAGGGCATTTCCGCCGCCGTCATCGACTGCTTCACCTGGAAGCCTCTGGACGGCGACACCATCGGCAATTATGCTCAGAAGTGCGGCGCTTTTGTCACCGCCGAAAACCACAATGTGGTGGGCGGCCTGGGCAGCGCTGTGGCTGCATCTCTGGCCAAGAGCCATCCGGTGCCTGTGGAAATGGTAGGCGTGCAGGACGAGTTCGGCGAAGTGGGCACTGTGGATTACCTCCAGGAGCGCTTCGGTCTCACCGCTGCGGCCATCGTCTCTGCCGCTCAGAAGGCCATCAGCCGGAAATAACATTGTTTTTCCTATTTTATCAAAATATAAAAGGAGAATCTGTACTATGGACATCAAGGAACGGGCTCTCAAGGCCCACGAGGACTGGAAGGGCAAGATTGAAGTCATCGCCCGCTGCAAGGTGGAAAACGCCGACGACCTGACCGTGGCCTACACCCCCGGCGTTGCCGAGCCCTGCCTGGAAATCAGCAAGAATGTGGACCTGAGCTATAAATATACCCGCCGTGGCAACCTGGTTGCCGTTGTTACCGATGGCACCGCTGTGCTGGGCCTGGGCGACATCGGCCCCGAAGCCGGTATGCCTGTGATGGAGGGCAAGTGCGCCCTGTTTAAGACCTTTGCCGATGTGGATGCCTTCCCCCTCTGCGTGCGCAGCAAGAATGTGGACGACATCGTCAACACTGTTAAGCTGCTGGCCGGTTCTTTCGGTGGCATCAACCTGGAGGATATTTCCGCTCCCCGCTGCTTTGAGATCGAGCGCCGCCTGAAGGAAGAGTGTGATATTCCCATCTTCCACGATGACCAACACGGTACTGCTATCATCACTGCCGCAGCTATGATCAACGCCAGCCGCCTCACCGGCAAGAAGCTGAGCGATCTGACCATGGTGGTGTCCGGCGCCGGCGCTGCTGCTGTGGCTGTCACCCGCCTGCTGCTGTCCATGGGCATTGGCGACGCGATCCTGGTCAACCGTGGCGGCGCTGTCTATGACGGCCGCACCGACCTCAACCCCGAGATCGCCGCTATGGCTAAGATCACCAACAAGAACAAGAAGCAGGGTACTCTGGCCGATGTGGTCAAGGGCGCTGATGTGTTCCTGGGCCTGTCTGCTCCTGGCGTGCTCACCGCCGAGATGGTGGCTACCATGAACAAGGATCCCATGGTCTTTGCCTGCGCCAACCCTGTGCCTGAGATCTATCCCGAAGAGGCCAAGAAGGGCGGTGCTGCCGTTATCGGCACTGGCCGCAGCGACTATCCCAATCAGATCAACAATGTTCTGGCCTTCCCTGGCGTGTTCCGTGGCGCTCTGGATGTGCGTGCCAGCGATATCAACGATGAGATGAAGGCCGCTGCTGCCTATGCCATTGCTGACATCGTCTCCCCTGAGGAGCTGAATCCCGACTACATCCTCCCCGCAGCTTTCGATCCCAGAGTGGCTCCCGCTGTGGCTAAGGCTGTGGCCGAAGCGGCTCGCAAGAGCGGCGTTGCCCGCATCTAGCACAGTGTCTGTGCACCCATGCTGGCCGGTCGCCGGCCTATGTGGATAAAGAGACTGGATTTCCGGCCGTTTGGCTGGGTGTGCAGCTGATCAATAACAAAAAGGACGCTTGGATTTTATCCAAGCGTCTTTTTTGTTTATAAAAATCTCTATAAGTACCTATAAATATGATCGTTTTTTTAAATAATGGATTACAGCATAAAAAAGTTGTGATATAATTAACAAGCCCTGGGGAAAAGTGAGATGTTCAGGAGGTAAAAGATATGAAAGTCAATGCAAAATCCATCAATCTGACAAAAATTCAGAAGGAAGCGGAAGAATCGTTCCGCAAAGGTTTCTTTTGCTGTGAAGCGGTGATGGAAATCATCCGTTCCAATTTTGAATTGGATGTGCCGGAAGATGTGATCCGCATGGCTTCCGGTATGGCCATCGGTGTGGGCAAGTCGGGCTGTATCTGCGGCGCCCTCAACGGCGGTGTTCTGGCCATCGGTATGTTCTTTGGCCGCACCGAGCACAAAGGCCCCACCGATCCCAATGTGGTCAAGTGTATGAGTCTGACCAAGGAGCTTCATGATTGGTTCAAGGAGAATAACACCAAAGGTGTTACCTGCTGCCGTATCCTCACCCGCGAGTTTGATATGTCCCAAGGCGGCCACAAGAGCCAGTGCATTTATTACACCGGCATTTGTGCAGCCAAGGCCGCTGAGATCATCGCCAGAGAGCTGGGCATTCCCACCGAAGGAGAGATCACCGTCCAGCCCTATGAGGAGTACATCAAAACCAGAGTGGCTCCGCTGGAGGCATAGTGCAGCATGAATGTATTCAAGAAAGTTCCCGTCCCTATTTGTGCTGTAATATTGGGCATGTTCGGCCTGGGCAATCTGCTTCAGTCCTACTCCGAAGGAGTTCGGCTGTTGTGCGGGGCCGTAGGCGCAGTGCTGATGGTGATGTTTTTGATCCGTGTACTGCTGGATTGGAAAAAGTTTTGCAATGAAATGGGAAATCCCATCATGGCCAGCGTGTTTTGTGCCTTTCCCATGGCTGTGATGATGCTGGCCACTTATGTGAAACCCTATATTGGTTCTCCGACCAAGGCAATTTGGTTTGTGGGTGTGGCCATCCATGTGGTGATGATCCTCTATTTCACTGCGAAGTTTGTACTGCATTTTTCGTTGGAAAAGGTTTTTGCCAGCTGGTTTATCGTCTATGTGGGTATTGCCATGGCCGGGATCACTGCACCGGCCTTTGGGACCGAGTCCATCGGATCGGCCTGTGTCTGGTTTGGCATTGCGGCGCTGGTGGTCCTGCTGATTTTGGTGACTATGCGGTATGTGAAAAAGCCTGTTCCCGATCCGGCCAAGCCAGTGATCTGTATTTATGCTGCACCTACCAGTCTGTGCATTGCTGGATATATTCAGTCGGTCACACCCAAGTCCTTGTCCCTGCTCACTGTTTTGTGGGCCGTGGCGACGGTACTCTTTGTGCTGGCCTGTATCAAGTTTGTGCAATATTGGAAGCTGCCCTTCTTCCCCAGCTATTCCGCCTATACCTTTCCCTTTGTTATCAGCGCTATCGCTTCCAAACAGCTGATGGCTTGTGCGGCCAATTTGGGAAATCCCATGGCCTTTTTGAATACGGTGGTATTGGTGGAGACCATCATCGCCACTTGCACCACCCTTTATGCCTTGATTCGGTATCTGATCTTTCTGTTTCAAGAACCTAAGCAGGCAGCAAAATAAATCGAAAAAATGCCAGAGAGTTAATCTCAGGCATTTTTTTGCGCAAAGTATCCACAATACTTGTCCACAGGTTGTGGATAAAAAACCGCCGGTTTTGTCCGGCGGTTTTTTTGCATCTGGTTATCGCTATAAGGGAATTGTCATGCCATCCAGTAAGCGCAGAATGGAAAGCACCAGCGTGGCGGCAAAACACAAAATGGCCAAGATGAAAAAGGTCTTGTAGTGCTTTTCTTTTTTCAGACAGATGCTGCCGATGAGAAAGCACAAAACACCCAGGGCCAAAGGGGTCAGTTCCATAAAATCAGAAAGAAAAGCTTAGTTGATCTCTACTTTTTCGGCCTGCTCGGGGAAAAAGTCGTTGTCCAGGTCGTAGATGTTGTGGGTGGTGGAGTCACGGAGTACCCGGCCTTCCAGAGAGTAGCAGCGGATGAACTTCTTACCGTCCACAGTGGTCCAGTTTTCTGCATCCCAGGTGAGGTAGCCGTCGCCATCGGTCTTCTTCTGAGCAAACTTCAGGTCGATCTGCCGGTTGTTGAGCATCAGGTCGATCAGGCCCTTCCGGTCCACTTCCACTTCCTGCTTGTGGATCATATCATATGCTTTCATTGTTTTTCCTCCATCATCATTAAAGTGTGTAGCTTTATTATAGCATCCCTGTGGGATTTTGCAACCAGCTCTGGGGCAAGGGATCAGTTTTTGACGGCCGTTTGGAGATAAGGGGCGGGAGTGGGTTCATCCTGTGTCAGGGCCTGCTCCACACTCCAGTAAAAGGCCTTCTCTCCTGCTTGCTGGGTGATGCCGCTGCGGTCCATCATTTGCCGCACCGAGGGAGACACGCCGCAGAGGAATCCCTGGGCCTGCTGGTTTTGCAGCTGGCGCAGCAGATCCAGGAAAGCCTGGGCGCCGGAGATATCCATATAGGAGACGCCCCGCATGGAAAAGATCACGCTGGAAAAGCCGCTTACCTGCTGGCCGATCTCTTCGATCATCTGGGTGTTGGAAAACAGGATGGAGCCGGTGATATAGACCACCCGGGCGTTTTCGGCCCGATGGGCCAGAAGGGCGTCAGGGGCGGCCAGGCGATGGGGAAGCACATCTTCGTAGTTGACCTGGAGTTCCGACTGCCGCACGGCCAGCAGCACCAGGGACACCACAATGCCCAGCAGAATGGCCACCGTCAGGTCAAAGAGGATGGTGGCGGCCATGGTCACCAGGAATTTCAGAATAGCGCCTTTGAATTTTTTGGAGAAAATATAACGGATGGTCTTCCACTCGTTCATCCGCCAGGCGGTGACCATCAGCACTCCGGCCAAAGCGCACAGAGGAATCTGTCCCATCACCGGCCCCAGGGCCAGCATGGAGATCAGCAGGAAAAGAGCGTGGAACACACCGGTGAGCCGGGTGCGGGCGCCGGATTTCACCGCCACACTGGTACGGGCAATGGCCGCAGTGGCCGGGATACCGCCAAACAGCGGAGTGAGAATGTTGCCGATACCCTGGGCCAGAAGCTCCCGGTCATTGTCCAGCTTGACGCCGGTCATCCGGCTGGCGCTGGCTCCGCAGAGCAGGCTTTCCACCATGCCCAAAGCGGCAATGCTGATGGCCGGAGCCAGCAATCCGCTCAAAGTGTTCAAATCCAGAGAAAGCAGGTCAAGCCGCTGAGGCAGCATCAGAGAGGAAGGGATCTCACCCACGGTGTTTACGGGCAGCTTCAGCAGCATGGAAGCGGCTGTGGCCAGGATGATGGCAACCAGGGATGCAGGCACCACGCTGTTCCACTTTTTCGGGAAAAACACCATGAAGAGCACCACGAAAAAACCGATGGCCACGGCGGTCCAGTTGGGGTCAAAGCCATGGGTGAAATATCCCCCCACTTTTTGGATGGCAGAGCCTTCAATGGAGGTGACGCCAAAGAAGTTGTCCACCTGCCCCAAGGCGATGATCACAGCGATGCCCGAAGTGAAGCCGGTGATGACCGGCATGGGGATAAAGGCTGTGAGCCGTCCCAGTTTGAACAGTCCGGCGATTACCAGCAGAATACCGGCCAGGAAGGTGGCCTGGAAGACACCGTTCAGGCCATACTGGGCCACAACGGAGGTGAGGATGGCGGCCATGGCCCCTGTGGGGCCGGAGATCTGGTAAAAAGCTCCGCCCAAAAGGGCGATGATGGCACCGGCCACGATGGCGGTAAGCAGGCCGGAGGCCGCCGAAGCGCCGCTGCTGACGCCGAAGGCCAGGGCCAGGGGCAGTGCCACCGCCGCCACCGTCAAACCGGCCATCACATCGGATAGCAGTCCTTTGGCATTGTAGCCTGCAAATTCCTTCTTTAGATCCTGTGCATACTTTTGCAGCATTTTGTTATTCCCCCCGGAATATGTTTTCTTTTCCCCCTGTAAACGGGAAAAAGTATAAAAATGCAAAGAAAGTATATCATGGCAGTGAACAAAGGGCAAGAAATTCCAGAAAAACTGGGATATTTTTTCAGTCTGACAAAAAAATTCCCCAGGCGGCAAGCCGCCTGGGGAAAAATGATACAGGGAAATTTGATTACTGAGCGTCGGCAAAGCGCACCAACATGGTGGCGGCCTCAGCACGGGTAACAGAATTCTGCGGATTCAGCTTGCCTTCGCTGCCCTGGAGCACGCCCAGGCCCACACAGTACTCCATAGCATCCTGGGCCCAGTCGGACACCGAGGCGCTGTCAGAGAAATCGGTGAGGGCCGAAGAGGGCTCTTCCGGCGCGCCGCTGTACTGATACAGCATATAGGCCAGCTCCTGCCGGGTCACCAAAGCGTTGGGGTCCATGGTGGTGCTGTCCATATTGGCCAGAATTCTCTTCTCATAGCACCAGATGGCGCCATTGGTATACCACTGACCGGCAGGTACATCGGTAAAGGGATTGTCGATGGTCACCTGGGGAGAACCGGCCATACGGTAGAGCACGGTGGCCAGCATGCCCCGGGTCATGGTGCCGCTGGGGGTAAAGGTGTTGTTGCCGGTGCCGTTGAAATAGCCCCGTTTGACGCAGGTGTTCACATAGTCCTTGGCCCAATGCCAGCGCATATCGGTGAAGGGGGTGTCATAGATGGTGGAGCCCACCAGGTCGTAGGCGCACACCGAACGGTAGGAGGTGTTGAGGATGACCTCATATTCCCCATCGCCATCCACATCCTTCACAGCAGGAGCTGCTTTGACGCCGTTGGTCTGATAAGCCCCCAGATAGCCGGGATATTCGGCAGGCAGCTGGGTGCGGGAGATCAGCTTCAGATCGCTGTCCAGGATGTACAGCGAACCGTTGACACCGGTGTTTTCGCTGGTGGTGTCGTGGTTGGGACTGGTGATGCTGTCGGTCCAGGAGCCAAAGATGATCTCCTTCTTGCCGTCGCCGTTGATGTCCACGCAGGTGGGCTGGGCGGCATATTCGGCAATGGTGGAGGTGGTGGCCGGCAGGGTGAAGCTCTTCATGGTCTGATCCAGGGAGAAGCAATAGAGCTTGCCGTCAAAGGAATTGAACAGGATCTCCTTGTTGCCGTCTCCATCCAGATCGGCGGTGACAGGCTCGGGCAGCACAAAGGAGGAGCCGGAGTTCTGGCAATCCTTGATGCGGGCGCCCGGATTGGTGGGAATGGTGGTCCAGTCAAAGCCCTTTTCGGTGTTCTGGTAGCGGGTGCGGTCGCCGTTGAAAATGGCCACGGACATGCACAGGCTGTCCAGCCAGAAGGCATTGGAGATGGAGTTGGTATCCATGACGATACCGGTGACCACCACTTCGTTTTTACCGTCGCCGTCCAGGTCGTCGATCACCGAGCCGGCATGGCCGAATTCCATGCACAGACGCTCTTTCATATCCACTTTGCCCTGGTCGGTGTCCCAGCCCCGCTGGGCCACGGTCTTTTCATGGTCGTAGTCGATGTAGGTGCGGATGGAGCCCCAAGGGCTGTCGCCGAAGGTTTCGGCATCGGCCATGATGAGAGAGCCGTCCAGCTCAAAAGCCTGGATGCACCGGTTGTCGGTGGGAGCAATGATCTCCGGCAGGCCATCGCCATCGATGTCGCCGGTGGAAATGCCGTTGGCAAAGATGCCGTAGCTTTCCGCCTGATCCTGCTGGTCGGGAGAAAGCTGGGGCCAGTGGGGGAAGAGAACGCCGTAGCAGTCGTAGACCCACACAGAGGCCTCGGAGTTGACACCGGCGCCTACAACGATCTCACAGGTACCGTCGCCGTCAAAGTCGTCCACGGCCAGAGAACGGATAAAGCTGTCCACTTCCAGATACTTGGGCCAGCCCTTCTTGAAATAGCCGTTGTGATCCAGCACAGAGATGAGATTTTTGTGGGTGGAGATGATTTCCACATAGCCGTCGCCGTCGATGTCCTTCACCACGGGAGAGCACCAGGCGCCGGAATAGTGAGCGGAGGGTTCGCTGTTATAGGGGGTGGAATGGTCCTTGCCGGAGTCCACCTGCCACAGAGTCTTGCCGCTCTGGGCGTCGGTGACGGTAATGGCGAAGGATACGCTGACCACTTCGTCCCGGCCGTCCTTATTGATGTCGGCCACCACCGGCTCGGCATAATAAGCCAGGTTGGTGTATTTGGCATGGGCCGCGCCGGAATAGAGATACTTGGTCTTGACAGACACAGACGAGGCGGCCTTGGCCGGAGAGGGACACAGGGAAATGCAAAGCACCCCTGCCATGAGCCCGGCTACCAGCCGGGAAAGGGCTTTTTTCACAATACCTTCCTCCTTATACTGTTTACAAAAATTTAAAATTCCCTTCAATTAACAATATAAACCGAACCCCCGGTTTCGTCAAGACGAGAACCGGGGGTTTATTTGTAAAAAACTTGATGGAGTAAATGGGGTTGACCTGTCCCCTTTTCCCCTGTCTGTCTATGTCAATGGGAAGCGGGAGAAAAGGACTTTTCCTGCTTTTGACGGTGGGAGCGGGTGTACAGCAGCCACTTGCCAAAGCCATAGCAGGTGTTGACCAGCATGGCCGCCACGGTGATCAGCATGATGTAGCTGCCCGAGATGAGATACAGGGCGGTGTAGAGCAGCAGGGTGACAAACCAGGCATACCACTGTTCGGTGTAGCGGAGCAGGAGCAGAATGCCGTTGGCAATGCCGCAGGCGCTGGCCAGGGCGTCCAGGAAGGAGTCTTCGGCCCCGGGGATCATCTGGATCAGCTGGCCTACCACAAGGCCAAAGACCAGAATGCCGGCGATCACCAGAATATCCTGTTTCCAGCCCAGGCGCTTGACCACGGTCAGTTCCTGCTGGACTTCATCGGGGTGGCGCTTCCAGCGCAGGAAGCTGATGATGTCGATGGGAATCCAGAAGGCCACAGTGATGATGGCGATGGTATACCAGCCCAGGGCCACACACAGCACCAGCTCGGGGATCTCGATGAAAAACAAGTCCACCATAAAATTCAGTTTGCTTTGTTTGGAGATCAGAAGCTCACACACCGGATTGGCCAGGACGGCGATCACCGAACAGACCACCACAAAGGAATTGGACATATCCTCCAGCATCATATCGGGCAGGAAGATGGTAAAGCCGATGGTCAGCAGCAGCACCACAGTGAGGTAGCCGATCTGGTAAGGGGTAAAGCTTTTGAGAAATGCTTTGAACTGGGATGAAGTTTTCACGAAAAAGTGTCCTCTCTTTTGAATTTTAAAGGGAAAGCCAGCGGCCCAGCCGAGGGAAGGCCCGCAGGCAGTTTTGATAATAGATGGCGTCAAAAGTCTCCGGCGGGAAAATCTTTTCGATGGTCTCGTCGTATTCGTCCAGTTGACCGAGATTGAGGGGCGGGCAGAAGTCGGTACCATAGAGAAACTGCTTCCAAAGATCCGGCTGGGACAGAAGGGCCTGGCGGAAAGTGGCGATGGCTCCCTGCACATCGTTTCCCTCTTTGGTACCGGTTTCATAGGCGCCGGATACATCGGTGAACAGGTTTTTATGCCGGTGCAGCAGGGCGGCGCACTCCATAAAGCGGGGGTCGTCCATATGGGCAATGATAAAGTTCACCTCTGGGAAACGCTGGGCCGCTTGGGCGATGTACTTGGCCTGGGAGCCCTCCATGTCATTTTCCGACGGGAGGACCAGAGAACAAAGGCCGGTGTGGAAAGTCACCGCCAGCTGGTGCTGACGGGCAAATTCATAGATGGGGATCATCTTTTCGTCACAGGCCCTTCCCTTCTGGTAGGTAAGGTAGACCTTAAGGCCTACCACCTTCCACTCATCCAGATGGGGTTCCAGCTCACTGAGCTGGGGCGGGATGGGGCGATGGAGATCCACACAGGGGCACAGAAACAGCCGGGGATCGGACAGCACCGTCTGGATGCACTGGGGATTTTCCATCAGGTCGGGGGGAAACTGCATCACCAGAGCGAACCCTTGGGCACGCTGGAAATATTCGTCCCGGATGGCCGGGGACACGATGTGGGTATGGCAATCGATCCTGGGGCGCACAGAAAACACCTTTCTTTTTTCCTTTTGCAGCAAAGGAGGAATAAGGAAACCGCAAAAAAGAGCCTAGGGCAAACAATGCCAAGGCTCTTTTTGCCTTGTATTGACAGAAAAGATGCATTACTAAGGTTATTGCCTCTTATTGTGTTCACCATCTCTAAGCTTCTTGTTTATATTGTACCTCTACTTTATATGATTGTCCATTCACATCTTTTATAATTCTTGTTCCATCACCATCTCCGAATCCCGGAAGTGGATGCGAATGGTTTCCTCGTCCTCTACCGTGATCTTCTGGATGATCTGACGGACGAACTCATCGTCGAACTCCGTGTAGTCCGCGCTGCACTCCATGATGCTGTCCCACATTTGCTGATGGCGGGCGGCCTGTTCCTCCAAGCTGACTTCCATCTGTTGGGTGTCCAGGATCTGTGCTTTGAGGGATTCTTTCTCGTCCGTCAGGGCCTTCATTTTGGCATTCAGTTCGGCATCGCCCATGTTCTCCAGCAGCCGGTCCAGCAGATCGCTTTGCTCCCGACTCACCGCTTCCAGGTGTTTCTTCAGTTCCAGCAGCTTTGCGCCAGCCTGCGATAATGCCTGCTTGGCTTCCTCTGCCATCGCCAGTACATCGGGGCAGACCTCCTGCCGGATGGCGGCAAACTCGTTCATGGCGGCGAGGATTGCACTGTGGAGCTTGCTCTCATCCAGTGTCGGGGAGTTGTGACAGTATTTCGTGCCAAACTCCAATCCGGAAACGCAGCGCCATACGATACGCTTTTTCCCATCTCTGGCCCGAGTCATTCGCTTATACAGGGAAACGTACGAGTAAAGATTCATTTTCCATAGATAGCATAGAGTAGTCCCTGAATCAAATACAGGACATTTGGAATAATCGATTTCATTAAGCCTGACATATCTCTGACATGCCAAATTTGGATTTTCGTGATTCCTACTGACAAACAGGGGCGGAGACATCTGGCCTCTCAGCCAGTCCAGACACCCTATGTGTACCAGTAGCCGATCCAGCAAATTATGTTGATTCTGGCTTATCGTATCCGTGTAGTTTCTTTGACCTTAACTGATCTGTATTGATTGGTAATAGCACCCGTTTAGAGGTATCAACCGTCAGCATATTAAGAAAATTTCCTGCCGAAGAGGCGCATTCTCACTCATAGCGCACTCTTTACATCGGTGCTAATATTGCACATCACATTAGCACCAATGTCTTGCAAATTTCTACGCTTTATTTTCCGTGATATCCTAACATATAAAGAGGAGGATATTACTATGAAATATTCAAACGAAGAAAAGCTATCCATCATCACGCGCTATCAGCAGGGCGAAAGTGCTATCGCTCTTTCCAATGAACTCGCTATCCCTCGAAGCACCTTATACCGTTGGCTCAACTCCTTTCCGACAGACAGCTCTGGCAAGCCATTGAAATTTTCCTATCAAGAATACGCATCACTCCAACGCAAAGTTGAAAAATTGCAGAATATCATCACAATTTTGAAATCTGTGGATTGTCTGGCATCTGCCCCATTGAAAGAACGGCTGCACGCTTTAGAGCCGTTTTATGGAAAATATGAAGTTCACACAATATGCGAGGCGCTGGATGTTGACCGCGGTACATTCTACAACCATATGTTACGCAGCAAGCGCGGCAACGCTTGGTTTGATAAACGTCATCAAGAATACTGTCAGCTCATCCGTGATGTGTTTGACGAATATAGGCAGGTGTTGGGTGCAGAGAAAATTCGAACGATTCTTGTTCAGCGTGGACATCAGGTCAGCGCTGAATATATTTCGCGACTCATGCGTGAGATGGGCTTGAGCAGTGTTCGGTCGACAGCAAAGCAGGAATATCTAAAGCTGCGTGAACCAGAACGAAAGAAAAATATCCTGCGACAACAATTTAACGCTCAGCGGCCAAATCAACGCTGGGTCAGCGATGTCACCTGTTTTAAACTTGGGGATCACTACTTTTATATTTGTGTGATTATCGACCTTTTCTCGCGCAAAGTGATTGCACATAAAATTTCAAAAAAGAACAGTACGCAACTTCTCACTGCAACATTTAAAATGGCACATGAAGAACGCCATCCCCCATCTGGTCTTATTTTTCATAGCGACCGTGGAGCGCAATATACCTCTCACCGGTTTCAACAGCTTTTGCATAAATACAATACGAAGCAATCCTTTTCTCAGCCCGGCAAGCCGCATGATAACGCAGTCGCAGAATCATTCTTTGCATCGTTGAAAAAAGAAGAACTCTACCGGAAAGATCATCCTTCCGATAGAGCATTTCAAGCCAGTGTAGCTTCCTATATTGAGTTTTACAATACCAAACGACCTCATCGCACATTGAAAAATCTGACGCCATGCCAAATGGAAGAGAGCTGCTGTGCAACTGTTAAATGAGACATCCGTGTTCGAATCGCCTAATTTGCTCGTTTTCTACTACGTTTTGAGATGGTTTGTATTTTCGTGTCTCATATTTGCTTCAGCGCGCCACTCGCTGAAATCCCTGTCATACCAAGACTTTCAGGACATAAAATGACCCTACCCAATCCTCAAGTCTCATCGACTTGTTCGAATTGGGTAGGGTCATTCAATAGGAGAACACCTGTGCATATGAACCTTCGCCTACAGATTTCAGTGTACTATAGATAGACCGTTTATCTTGCTCAATCGTAATACCAGAGGTCAACTGAAATATAGGTGTCAAATCGACAATTTCAATAGGCTTAAAATCTTCTGGTATGGTACTTCCACCGCTTTTTACAACAAAACGACGACAGCGTCTAATGGCATCATCATACCCGTTATCTGAGATTCTAAATGCATAAGGCGTTTTATGACATTTTGTTTTTAAGGTTTCAATATTGTTTATGATATCCAGAAAATCTCTGCTATCCTGAGCATGAAAATAGCCACCAGTATAAATCACATTTCCATCGTCATCATATTGCAAGTTTATATCATGGTTCAAGACAGCAAACCAATGATTCAGTTGTGTGTGATAAACGGCAAGCAGTGTTTTCAAATCTTCGTTAGGGATAAAATCATATAGATCCAGGAAGTCATCTAAATAATTTAACTCATTTTCAGCTACCAAGCGTTTTAGATAAGAATCTATTTGCGCCATATAATCGCCCCCTAACGGATTTAATTATACAACCATTTTGATGTTCTGTCCATCACATACGACAAATGATGGATGGAGGCACATCGGCCAATCGTCCGGTGTGCCTCCATCCATCATTTCAATCGGATGATCTGCTCATGCAGCATGACGAACCCATTTTCTACCACCATGTTCTCATGGTAGTGTCCGAAAAACCAGTATTTGAAGCGGCAGCGTTCTCGGATTTCATCGAAGAAGTCTGTCAGTGCGTCCCGTCGGTACAGCCCGCCGCTGAATATGTCCTGGATACTGCTGGGACAGCAGTGCGTAATGATGTAGTCTACATCCCAGCCAGCCTTGTCCAGCGTTTCTCGCGCGGTCTGGTATTCCGCATCGTCGGGCAGTTCCTCTTTCCACCAGGAGTGGTGATCGACACGGAACAGCGCTCCTGCGGCATTAAGCTGCCGGAGCTTTCGTTCAAAGTTCGGATCGTCCGGCTCTAAAATGCCGTCTTGGATATCGTGACTGCTTGCGCCACCCATTGTGAAGATCCGCTTTCCGCTGATCTCATAAAGCTGTCCCCGCATCAGGTGCAGGACGCTGGGGCGAATCACCTGTACGAGTCCGCCGTGCCACTGATTGATCGGGTAACTGCAGAGCAGGTCGAAATTTTCGTGATTCCCACTCACAAACAGCGTCGTGAACGGCCTGTTTTCCAACCAGTCCAGCCATTGCTGTTCGGTATTGCTGCCATCCCAGATGCCGCCGAAGTCGCCGCAAATGACCAGGTAATCTGCTTTCGTCAGCTGCACCTGCTCATAAAAGGCCGCGGGGCGAAGTCTGCTGAAATCACCATGTGTATCGCCAGTCATAAAAATTGCCATATCCCTTACCCCATTTCTTCTTATAATTCTTGTTCCAGCACCATCTCCGAATCCCGGAAGTGGATATGAATGGTCTCCTCGTTCTCTACCGTGATCTTCTGGATGATCTGGCGGACAAACTCATCGTCGAACTCCGTGTAGCCTACGCTGCACTCCATGATGCTGTCCCACATCTGCTGATGGCGGGCGGCCTGTTCCTCCAAGCTGACTTCCGTCTGTTGAGCATCCAGAATCTGTGCTTTGAGGGATTCTTTCTCGTCTGTCAGCGCCTTCATTTGGGCGTTCAGTTCGGCATCGCCCATGTTCTCCAGCAGCCGGTCCAGCAGGTCGCTTTGCTCTCGACTCACCGTTTCCATGTGTTTCTTCAGCTCCAGCAGCTTTGTACCAGCCTGTGATAATGCCTGCTTGGCTTCCTCTGCCATCGCCAGTACATCGGGGCAGACCTCCTGCCGGATGGCGGCAAACTCGTTCATGGCGGCGAGGATTGCACTGTGGAGCTTGCTCTCATCCAGTGTCGGGGAGTTGTGACAGTATTTCGTGCCGAACTCCAATCTGGACACGCAGCGCCATACAATCCGCTTTTTCCCGTTTCTTGCCCAGGTCACTCGTTTGTACGGGGAACCGCACTCACCGCATACCAGCAGTTCCGTTAGGGCGTATTTGCCGGAGTATTTCCCCAGCTCTGTCTTGCCACTTTTTTGCAGCACCTTGCGCTTGCTGGAGCGGCGCGTAATCTCGTTCCGCACCTGATCGAACATCTCTCTGGAGATGATTGCAGGATGGTTGTTCTCCACATAGTACATGGCGCGTTCGCCTTGGTTTTTCTTCACCTTCTTGGAGATGCAGTCTGTGATATAGGTCTTTTGCAGGAGGGCGTCTCCGATGTATTTTTCATTCGTCAGGATGTTGTGGATGATAGCAGGCGACCAGCATTCTACCCCCTGTGCGGTCGGGACCTTGTCCTCGTCCAATTCTCGCTTGATCTGCCCCAGCGTACAGCCGTCCAGATACCGGTGATAAATACGCTTGATGACCTCGGCTTCCTCTGGGACAATCTCCGGCTGTCCATCTGCGCCCTTGCGGTATCCCAGCATCTTTTTGTATTGGAAGGTCACTTTTCCGGCTTCCGCGCTTTTTGCTTTGCCCCAAGCGACATTCTTGCTCAGGGATTCGGATTCCGCTTGGGCGAAGCCGCTGAAAAGTGTGATCAGGAACTCGCTGGATTCCGTCAGCGTATTGATGTTCTCTTTTTCAAAGTACACGCCGATCCCGTTGGCTTTCAGCAGGCGCACTGTTTCCAAGCAGTCCACGGTGTTTCTGGCGAAGCGGGAGAGAGATTTTGTGATGATGAGGTCGATATGGCCTCGTTTGCAGGCAGTAATCATCTTTTTGAACTCTGTTCGCTTTTTGAGACTGGTACCCGTGATGCCCTCGTCGGCATAGATCCCCGCCATTTCCCAATCCGGGCTATCCTGGATCTTCTGGGTATAGTAGCTCTTTTGGGCCTCATAGCTGTTGAGCTGCTCCTCACTGTCGGTGGAGACGCGGCAGTATGCCGCTACACGCATTTTGCCGTCTTGCGCTTTACGGAGGGTCTCCGGTGCCTTGGTTGCAGGGATCACCCGCACCCGGCGTTCCAAAGTTGTCGCCGTTGTTTCCATGTATCATTCGTCCTTTCCCTTCATTTTGTCATCCAAAAATGTAAGCCTTACCGCGCCGTTCGGTGTGATGGTGATATGCGAAACCGCCCGGTGAAAGCGGCGCCAGTCCACTTTCGTCAGGCGGTCAGAATTTTCGTATCCACAAATGGTGTCCGGGCAACAGTCGTATCGTGCGGCTGCCCCCTGTAAGATCAGCATCATGACGGCTTCTGGGGACTCCGGCTGCTCCAAGCCTCGATTGATGGCATTATTCAGTCGGATGACCTCAGCAGAGGGCGCATAAACAGCCAGTGCTTGATTTTCGTGCGCTCTGAATTGCCCAATAATCTCCGTTACCATCCCGTCCATATCCAAGGTGACGGTGCTGCCACAGGTCGTGCATTTCAGGTACACCTTATCCTCAGCCTGCCAGCTGCCGCCGATACGCGTCATCTTCGTACCGCAAGTGCATTGCAAGTACGGAGTCAGGTGCGCAATGGGAGATTTCTCTCCGCAGGCCTGTCGGCTGGCATTCTTCTCTGCGGTTTTATCCTGCGCCGCTTGAAAGTCAGCGGCATCGAGCATTGCAGGATAGCCGTCCCTGCCGATGTAGCGGGGATTTTCCAGCAGGCGTTTCACCTTGTGCTTGTTCCAAGCTGGCGCATCAACACTGTATGGGATGTTCTGCTGATCCAGCGAATCGGAGATGTTCTGGTAGGACGCACCTGCATTATAGAGGGTAAACACCATGCGGACGATCCGCTGTTCCTCCGGCACGATCTCCAACGCACCGTTCCGGATCTGATATCCATATAAGATCTTGCGATTTGTCATCTTGCCGTCACCGCCATTCGTTCGCTCAGCTCCAGTCCACCATAAAGGCGGAAGCGGATGCAGGTCTGAGACTCTGCGATCATCTTCTCTACAAGGCTTTCAAACAATTCTTCATCGAAGCCATCCAGCTGTTCCAGTCCATCGAGGATGGTCTGTTCCAGCCTGCGAAGGGCGCTCATAGTTTCGTCCAGCGCCTCGTTCTCGGTCAGCCTGCGTCGTTCCCCACGAAGCTGCGTCAACTTGGCGCTGATGGCGTTCATGCGGGCCGCACAGGCGTCGGCATCCAGCAGGCCGTTGGCGCGCAGGGTGCTGATCTTATGGCTTTCCTCCGTCGCTTCTGCGATAGCGCGGTTGATAGTCAACATCTTCGGGTTCTTTTGCCGCAGGATGCTGTCCAGCGTGTCCATCTGCTCAATGGCAGGCGTCAGGATGATCCCGACATTGCATTTGAGCTTGCGGTACATCCGTAGGAAGGCCGATCGAAGCTCCGTTTCCGGGATGCGCCCCACCGGGCAGTCTGCGGCATTCCCGTCATGCGTCCGGCAGCTCCAGGACACATACCCGTTTCGGCTGCATCGACGCCCAAAGACTCTTCCGCAGTTTTGACAAATGATCTTTGAGGCAAATGGACTTTTTGCTCGGCGTTTATCCTCTTTCTGTGCTCTCCTTTGCATCAACTCCTGCACCTTCTCGAAGGTGTCGTGGTCGATGATAGCAGGATGTGTGTTATCTACATAGTATTGCGGGCGTTCTCCGTGATTTTTCTTCTGTGTGAAGGGGAAGCCGCAGCTGTAGGATTTCTGGCATCGTGCATCGCCAATGTATTTCTCATTGGTCAGCAGGTATCGAATGCTGGTCCCAAGCCATTGTTCCGTGCCGCTCTGGGACGGGATATCCCTTGCGGTCAGCTGCTCTGCGATCCAGTTGGAGCTGTGCCCCTTGAGGTAGGCGCTAAAGACCCACCGCACGACCGCGGCTTCCTCCGGGACGATCTCAAGGTCTTTCCTGTCGACGAGCCGATATCCATATGGAGCGTTACAGGTGATGAATTCGCCGCGCTCCATCCGTCGCTGGTAGCTCATCTTCTGGTTTGCTGAGATGGAGATGGATTCCTGCTGCGCCAGAGAACCAGAAACGCTCACCATCAATTCGGTGGTGAGCGTTTTCGTGTCGATATCCTCTTTTTCAAATTGGACGGATACTCCCATAACGGAAAGCTCTCTCAGCGTGGACAGGCATTCCTTCGTATTGCGGGCAAAGCGGGATACCGACTTCACCAGGATGCGGTCGATCTTGCCCTTCCGACAATCCTTCAGCATCCGGTTGAAATCGTCTCGCTTGTCCATCCGAGTCCCGGTGAGTCCTTCGTCCGCATACACATCCACCAACTCCCAGCCGTCGTGCTGGGCGATCTTCTCGGTGTAGCTGCGGATCTGAGCTGCGTAGGAATGGAGCTGATCTCTGGAATCTGAGCTGACGCGGCAGTAGGCAGCTACCCGCAGGTGTTCCGGCTGGAATGTCTGCGGCGCGATGACTTTTACATTTGCCATTTTTCTTCACTTCCTTGCATCTTTTTTGTCAACACACAAGCTACCACACTACTGCCGGAATATCCAGTACTATTCCCACACAGTTTGCGGCTGGTATTTCTCCATTACCAATCGCTTGGCATAAGTCAGTTCTTCCGCTGTCAGCCGGTCATTTTGGAACAAATGCTCCAGCATTTGGACCGCCACCCGATACTGCAATTCCTTTTTAGCATCCATCATACGAGCACCTCAAAATATTCTTCGGATTTTTTCTCCCGCAGAAACTTCGTCACTGCCTGAAGGCTGCCTGTGACGTGCATTTCCGGCAGTGCCTCCCGCACCGCTTTGTTATACCGGCGTCCGCGGCCTGCGCGCTCATCCAGAATGGCAACGACGCAGGTATCGGACTCGGTTCGGATGGCTCTGCCAAAGCCCTGGCGTAACTTGATCTGCATCTCCGGAACTGCCACGCTCTGAATGAACTCACGGAGGGAGTGATATTCCTCCCGTTCTTTTTCTTTGAGCGCATCCGGATAAGCGAAGGGCAGGCGCGGGATCACCAACAGAGAAACGCAGTCGCCGGGAAAATCAAAGCCTTCCCATGCGGCGCCTGTGGCAAGCAGGACGGCTCCCGGTGTCTGCCGGAACTGCTCGGTCATATGTAGAGCGTTCCTGCCCAATGTGAATAGTGGGAAGCGCAGTTCCCGTTCCTGCAGCTTATCCTTCACTGCGGACATGGCTGCATAAGAGGTAAACAGCACCAGCGCATGGCCCCAAGCCGCGCGGATGAGATCGGCGATCTCATCTGCCAGTTCGTCATAGTACCCTTCTGCGCACCGGTTTGGCGGGTCCTGCGGTAAGTACAGCAGGCAGTTGTGCCGGTAATCAAAAGGAGACAGTGAAACGGACTCCGTTATGCGCCGTCCATCCGGCAGTCCTGCCTGCGCCCGGAAACGGTGGAAGTCATCCCCTACCGCCAGCGTCCCGGAAGCCAATATAAAGGCGTGTTCCGGTCGCCACAGCGTCCGGCGCATCTGCTCGGTCAAATCGGAGACCGTAGCACACAGCATGGTGCCACCCTCGTCATCCTCCGCAGTGTAAAAGATCATATTCGATCTCTGGCTACTAAAAAGAGCAATGGCGTTGTTGAGATCCTCCAGCTGCCTGCGCCCCTGCGGCGTCAGCAGTCTGCCGATCTGCTTGACAATGACCGGAAGAGCGTGGGCTGGGAGCGTCAGCAGACGCAGGTATTCATCAATGGACCCGGTTTCTTCTCTGGGCGCTGTGAGCTTGCGGAGCAGCGGTCCGGCCGTGTCGGTCAGGACATCCGCCGCCAGCAGATAGCGTTCTGTCCGAAGCTGCCGGATCAGGCTTTGGATATCCCCGGCAGTCAGTTTCAGGCCGAACATCTCTCGCGCCGTTTCCGGAAGCTTGTGTGCCTCATCGACAATGATGATGCCATGCTCCGGAAGGATAGGCCGTTTCCCTTGACTGCGATGGATGGCGTCTGCCAATAACAGATTGTGATTGCAGATTTGAAAGATATGCCGGTCTGTATCGCAGCGCTTCAGGAATCGCTGATACCGGCAATCCAGATCGTCACAGTCGCAGAAGGACGGAACACAGACGCGCTCCCGGTCATATCCGCTAAGATGCTGTGCTCCATCCATATCTAACCGCCCCCGCAAAGAGCGAAGCGCCTCTGCTGCCTTCGGGTCTTTCTTTTGGAGGTTGACCTGTCGCAGCCGCTTGTTCAGTCGCTCATCGCAGACATAATGGCTCTTTCCCTTGCGAATGATCGCCTTGATTGGCTGGTCTATCACGCTGTCAGCCATCAGCACACAGGAAAGCAGAGGGAGGTATTCGTTTTGCACCGCATTTTGCAAGGCGATGCTGGAGGTGGATATCAGGATAGGGCGATGGCATGCCCCCATCCTGATATCTGCGGCTACAGCCGCTACTAAGTAGGCATAGGTCTTTCCGATGCCGGTGCCTGCATCGCACAGGGCGATGCCGCCCTCCAGCATGGTGTCCAGCATCCGGTGACTGAGTTTCAGCTGCTCCGGGCGCTCTGCCATGCCCTGGGCAGGCAGCAGGTCTGTGAATATATGGTCGATCAAGGCGTGTGCCTTTTGCTTTTCCACTTCAATGGTATTCATCCGTAAATTTCTCCTGACACAATAAATAGTGATCATTCTCATTTGACTCACTGTATTTGCAGCTCGCGCCCCAGTGATAAAGGGAACAGTACGGACAGAAGGCAGCGACCTTCTCACGGGCGTATTCCAGGGATCTCTACTGCTTTCAATCCCAGGGCAGCCCAGCCTCATCATGCCGGCCAGTGCGTTGTGTCTCATTATTTGCCCGAACAGCGTCGATGCCAGCCGGTCTTGCCACGACCGACCCGTCACAGGTTTTATCGCTCACCGGAGAGATTTTCTCCGGGTCTTGGCGCACACTGCGCGAATGCTCATCTGTCCGGGCGGTTGCCCGTACTGCTGGTATGTCGTTTTCAAGGAACAGCGAGAGGCGCTTATGGTCTCTCGCTGTCCTCCCGAAACGGCTATGGGGTGAATACCTTTACTGAGAATAAGACGCGAAATATTTTTTGAGATCCCGCAGGATGCGGTCTCTCCGCTTGATGACGGCCCGCTGAGTGACCCCGATCTGCTTGGCGTAGGCTCTGGTAGACACGCTATCGAAGAACAGTGCGTTGATGAGCTCCCGATCCCTGTCGCTCAGAGACAGCAGCGCCAGCAGAAGCACCTGCTTCTGCTCCGCCAGTTCCCGGTGCTGCTCCCGCACCAGCAGTTCTTCCTCGGCGCTGGGTGCAGTTTCCGCTCCGACAAAGGTCGGGAGGAGGTCGTCTGCCTCCATACGCTCCAGCGAGAGGACCTTTCCTACGGACTGCTCCTCCAGCAGATAGCGCTCCCGACGGTCTGCCTGGGCGTAGGCGTTGAAAATGTCCTCGGACACCTCCACATCCCGTCCTTCGACTGTGATGATGTTGGCGATCACTTCACCGTTCTCGTTTTTGATCCGTCTATAATTGCGATTTTCCTGCCATTTTTTCATTTGTCATGACTCCGATCTCAGATTTTTTTGAAAGTTCTGAGATCGGGTCATGGGTATTTGGCGATGTAGGGCTGCCAGTAGCGGAGCATATAAAAAGTCCCTTTCCGCCTTTCAACGGGGCGAAAAGGGTACAAAAAGAGCCTTACGCATAGCTGAAAAGCTACTTGTAAGGCTCCTAACTCAATGCTCCTGCTCTAATGCAGGTGGTTGGTGCTCTTGACGAAGTCACATGATGTTTATGGGTTCAGATCCGCACTTCGCTGCTGTTGCACACAGCGTCAGCAACGGGAAGCGGCGGATGATGCAGAATGACGATGCTGATCTGCTGTCCGCACTTTGGACACTTCGTAATGAGGTCTGCGGGATCGCCTATTTTCATGGCGACCAAACGATATTGGGACAGCGCTGCTCCAGCGGGGACATCCGCGATGCGGCCTTTTTCACAAACTGGGCAACGAAGGGATCTACGGGTTTCTTTTACCATGTCGCCTCTCTTTCTGTGTTCTCTTTTTTGAGAACACTATCTTAAAATTTTTATTTACAGAAGCTGCTGGTTTTCCAGTCGGATACGCATGGCCTGCTTGGAGACCTGGAAAACATCTGCCATATCTGTGACCAGTCTTTGCCGATCTCGACCGGGTCGGAGCCGATAAAAGCATCGCTTCAGTTGGGGCCGCGGCATCAGGAGGATCGCTCCCAGAAGATTCGCCTGCGTTTCCAATGTGTTATTCTGGCTTTGTGTAATGCTCGACTCTGTTACCATGGCTGCACTCTCTCCGGTGCCGCTGTACAGCTCTTTATGGAGCAGCCAGTGTGCCAGCTCATGGGCGCAGGTAAAACGCAGCCGTCCGGTGGAGGAATCCTCTCCGCAAAGAGAGTCGTCGATCAGGATGGTCCCGCTTTTGACCTCTATGATGGTGTAGCCGGGGATGTCGCGATCATAGATGACCGCACCGCCGTCATCAAAAATGGTCTCACCCAGGACACTGCCGGTTTTCCGCAGACACTGAAATTCCAGCGTGAGGCCCTGCGCTTCGATGATATCCTCGATGGGGATCATTGTGGGAACGCCATGATAGAGAGACTGATCATAGGCGGTGATGACTTCGCGGGCGATTCCCTCCAGGACCTGTTCCCTGTAGTATCGTGTTCTCATGCCGTGGTATCACTATCCTCTCACGATGATCTCATGCGCCGGCTGATCCGGTCGATAAAGTCCTGCCATTCCTGATCGGTGGCGTCCGCTTCTCTGGCAGTACGCAGTGCCGTGCGAACGATCTCGCGGTCCATAATGTACTCCGGGAGATCTGCGGATACCCGGTCACGCCGGGACTTTGCAGCCAGATCCAACAGCCGTTCCCGGTCGGCCTTGCCGAGGTGCAGCAATATAGCCATTTGGTCCAGACAGCCCTGCGCCGGGGCTGCTCGACGGTCGTTCTCGATATTGCTCATATAGACCGGAGATAGATCCAGCTTTGCCGCCATGCTACGGAGGGATATCCCATAGGACTTCCGCCTTTCTCGAACAAAGCTGCCAAAGGTCTGTTCCACTCATTTCACCTCCTTGCCGCAATGTTCTCTTATCTGGGAACGATATTATCATAGCAAACATCTGTTCTATTTTCAATGTATCAAAAACGAGGTGTTCCCTGGAGGGAACACCTCGGGCATTCAGGTCAGCCAACGCCCCATTTCTTTTATTGTTTGCAAGATATCGACCGGTCCAAGAATACGGATCTTGCCGCCGAATGCAAATACCCACCCGAAAAATGGCGGACTGGGCGCAACCTCGACAGCAGCTCTGAAATGCCGCTCATCCACAATTTGTGTACAGATATCCGAGCCAAAGCGGTCTATGATACTGCGCATCGTTTCATTCTCGCACAGCAGATCCACAGTACAAGGTCGCTCCGGGTACATCCCAAAAACTTTACGAACATATTCGGCAGCATCGAAGTCGGGTGATAAGATTGCTGCCTGTTCAGAGGACTCTACTGCCGTCATCCGGTCCACCCGGAATTGTGCGAGTTTGCCATGCTTCTCTGACCACCCTACAACATAGTAGTAATCTCTGCTCCATATCAGAGCATAAGGGCTGATCCGGTAGCGATAGCCACCATGCTTGAGGACCTTTTCTTTCTGCGGTGTGTATTCATAATACTGGAATGTGATCCGGTGTTCCTCCTGAATGGCATCCTGTATCTTATCTACGATGTAATAGATACGCTCATTCCCCGGTTTTGCGGTACCGGCCATATAGATATGGCGCTCCAACTGTCTGGCGTGATATTGGCTGGTGAGCATACTGAGCTTTTGAATGAGTCGATCACTCTTTTTTGCTGTGATGAACCGTGAGGATTCCACGGCATCCACCAGCAGCTTCAACTCTGGCAATTCAAACAGCCGATCTCCAACAAAATACTGGTTCTGCGTACTTTTCACGCAGATGATATCCATCCCGTTATCCCGCAGGCTGTCGATGGCGCTGTACACGCTTTTGCGTCCCAGCTTGATGCCGTGGGATTCCCAGTGGCTAAGGATGTCAGCCACGGAAATGGTATGCAAGTCATCGGTCTTTTCATATAAAAGCCGCTGCAGCAGTAAGTGATTTGGTTTGTCTTGCGGCATTTTACTCGACCCCGTCCTTTTCTGTTTGTACGATAGACATATTGCCGGTATCAACCTCTCTTTCGACGGCTGCCCGATCGCTCTATCAGGCAGAGCAGCAACAAGGTGGCGCATACAAGTGCAGCCGTGACGACCAGCTCCGGAACCGATGGGCAATATGCGACCTGCGCCATTTTCGCCGCACGATCCAGGTAGAGCAGTCTGCCTCCCATTGCCGCCAATGCTGTCAAGCAGAGTGCGAATGCGATCCGCAGCATCACAATGCACTTACCGGGACGCGCATTGTAATTGTAGCGCACGATCCGCGCGACTTTTTTGCTTTTGAACTTTCTCCTGTGCATATATGGACCGTAGATCATGGTACACTCCTATCCGTTCAACAAGGTCAGCGTGTAAAAAGCCAGCCTTTTGCCGCAAGCTCATCAAAATATTCCTGACTTTGGAGTGTTGCTTTTGCATCCGTACCAGCGGGGTCGGCCCGCACAATACCGCACGTTACATAATAGCTGAACGCGTCAGCGAAAAACTCTGCTCCGTTTGTTTGCCGGTTGCTGGAATACAGGGGGCCGCTCCATTTTTCTTTGCTGCGGATCGTTTCAAAGGCGCTGTAAACATTTCTATCAATACCGGTAGTCTTGATTTTTTCCTGATAGTAATGACCCATCTCGTGAAGCAGGGATCTTTCAGTGGCGAGGTAGATTGTCTTTTCCGAGTAGACCGTCATGCCGCCAATACTGTAAATGCCACTTTTATCCGAGTATTCATTGATTTTTCCGGTATCAAAGCAGATCTTCCAGCCGTCCGTGATAAATGCCTTGCGGATCGGTTCCGGCACCTTTGCCATATCTGCATAGAAATCATTGATCGCGCTCTGAGGCAGATCCTTAACAACACCCTTCATCTCGGTCACGATGGGCGGCTCCTGTGCAGTTTTGGTATTCGTCAGCGCCGCATGGATGATGGATACCGCCTGTGCTCTGGTGATGATCTCCGTTGCATCAGCGTCCTTAGTCGCAAGTCCCAGTTCCTTGGCAGTACGCATTCCGTCAATGTTGGTATTTGGGTTTGCGCCATACAGCCGACTGGAATAGACCTGTGTCCCAGTTGCTGTCAATGCATAGTTCCATGCGTTGCTGGCTTGGATGGTACGGTCCTTTTGTAATTCAAGCTCTGCACCATAGCCTGTCCAACCATGACGCACCACGCGGCGTAGATGATAAAGCATAGAGTCCTTTGACACACCAAGATCGCCCGTGTCCTGCTCATTCTCCGGAATGCTCCTCGACAGCATCGTGCAATACTGTTCCACAGTGATTTTCCCATCTGGGTTGAATTTTCCGTTGTATCCGTTCACGATGCCGTTGTCTGCCGCCCACTGAATGTCCTCGTAGCAGGCATGACTTTCAGGTACATCTGAGAATGTCAATGTGCCTGCTGCCAGCGCAGTCGGGATCAGTCCGGCGATCAGTGCGGTGATCATCATTGCAGAAACAAGCACTGCAAGCCGACCACGCTGGTTTATGTAGGTTCTCATATTCCTCAAGTCCTTTTCCTTATTTTTTGCGGAGAGTAGACTCTCCAAATTGATGAAAGAAATCTTCTGCGGGCATAGGTTTACCAATCAGGTAGCCTTGCAGGCGGTCACAGCCGAGCGCTTTTAACAATTCAATCTGGCTGTCTGTTTCAATGCCCTCTGTCACACATAGCATCCGGCGTGAGAGGTGCGCTTTTTTCTTCATCCCACTCATCCAGCAGATACTGCATATTGGTTCTGTCACAGTAATCGTGCAGCGTTTCTCTCATACCTATTTCACCTCGCTTTTTCAGGATGTCTTCAAACCTGCCGATATTCAGTTGCATTTGAGTATTGCTCCGAAACGACACCCGGATTACTCGTGAATGAATACCTTCTCAAGACGCTCCATCAACGATGGAGCGCCTTGAGAAGGCGGGGGCAAACGCCCCCAACCTCCCGAAAAAAGAGAAAAGTGAAGAGAAATATCAATTGTTGGCGCGATAGAGCAGCGTCACGATCTGGCTGCGGGTGCAGTCCGCACCGGGGCTGAACTTGTTGCTGCCGGTGCCGCTGGTGATGCCGTTCTCATTTGCCCAAGCGACAGCCTTGGCATAGTAGGCACCATCCGAAACATCGTTAAAGCCGGAGCTGCCTGCCAAGGGCGAACCTGCCGCCCGGTGCAGGAAGGTAACGGTTTGACCGCGGGTCACCGTTGCGCCCGGTGAGAAGGTATCCGCGCCGGTGCCGCTGGTGATGCCCTGCTCCACTGCCCACAGGACGGCATTATAGAAATAATCCGTGCTGCTGATATCCTTGAACGGATTCGTTGTACTCTTGGGTGCGGGGCTGCCTGCTGCCCTCCAAAGGAAGGTCACCATCTGTGCGCGGGTGCAGGATGCGTTGGGTGAGAAAGTATTGGCAGAGGTCCCTCCGGTAATATTCTGATCGACCGCCCACTTTACCGCATCCAGATAGTAGGCGTTCGCAGGGACATCTTTGAAGTCAAGTCCCGATGCCGACTGTCCCAGCTGCTGAGTCCCACTGGAAGCGGCACTATATGCTGTCAGGCTACCGTTTTGATTGATCTCATAAAACTTCGGTGCACTGTTGGAAGTGACATACCACACCGCTTTGCCGTCTACTGTAATCGGTTGGCAATCGGAAAGCCGTGCTTTTCCGCTCTGGGCCTGTCCGATCTGCTTCCCGCTGCCATCCACGATGACATAGCAAATCGTCCCGTCCGCTTCAAAGTTCCCATACTGATCCATTGTGTTGATCTCCCACAGCACGAGGAATCGGTCCTCCGACAGCTTCACGAGCTGCGGAACGGATGCGCTGGTAGTTCCACCTGCGCTGTAGTTCGTCAGCTGGACAGTCTTTGTGCTGTTCAGGTCGCTTTGGCCGGTCACATACAGCACAACATTTCTTACGCTTTTGCTGTTCGCGCTCCCATTCTGTACCGCGGTATTCATCACGGACAGATAATTTCTGCCGGAAGCGGCCAGACCTCCCAGAGCTGCGTTCGTGTAGTTCTCTCCGATGGCGCCGTAAAAGGTCATTACCTCGCCGTAGGAGGCAGTGCCAAACTTCTCGCTGCCCGCGGGGTTCTTATACTGGAACAGCACCGCCGATCTGGGGTAAGCGTCGCCGTGATCCATGGTCACCAGCCGTCCGGATTCGTCCACCAGAATGAACTGATTGAAGGAGTGGCTGACATAGCCGGTGGCGGCATACAGCACATCATAGCGGCTGTCCGTAATAGCCATGTCCGATTCCCGGATGCCGATGAGCAGATTGGATTGATGATTCAGCCTGTCCTTGGATTTGAACATCTGGTGGCTGGTGGTGATATACAGCATCCCGTTATACTCCGCACAGCGCAGGGAGCCTGCCCTGAATGGGATCGTGGTGTTGGCACCCTTCAGGCTGGAAGCATCCAGGCGTTTCCAATCCTTGGAGTACTTCACCACCCGGACGACCTCCTTGCTTTGAGACTCCTCCGGATTCTGCTGACCGAAGATAAGGAAGTTATAGCCCTCGCCTGCGTAGAAGCCGCCGAACAGCTCCAGCTCCATAGGGACACTGTCCGAGGTCAGAAGTTGGAAGCTGCTGTCGTAGTTCTCCACGACGACCTTCCCCTCGATGCACTCCACACGAGTGAGATTCCCGTCCTGCCGTTCATAGAGGTATGAGGTGACCGGCTTGCTGGCGTACCAGCTGTAGTTCTGTTCTCCCTGATTGCTGGATACCGCCGCCTTCGCGTTAGGGTCCTTCACGATGACAGACTCTGTTGTACCTCCGATCTTCTGGATCGTCTCTGTGTAGGAGTCTCCGCAGAGGGAGCATGTATAGGTCCGGACACCGCTTTTAGTGGCGGTAGCCGGTGTGGTCACCCTGGACTCGTACTGATGCTCCAGCTTGGGTCTTACCTCGATAATCTGATTTTCCCCGCAGGTCATACATTTGCGGGAGCTGACGCTCTCCTTGATGCAGGTGGGACCGTCGCTGTCATAGCTGTAGTACCACTTGTGGATATGATCCAGACCGGTAAGGGCCAGATAGTCCTCCTTGCTCACCACAGTCACATGGACGATGGCCTTGGGGGTAAACGGACCGTCCGAGCTTTCACTGACGGAGTAGGTAATGTCCGACTTGCCGGGGCGGATGCCATAGTAATACTGGGCCCGGCTCCCCAACACCTCCGGATTGCTGATCTCATGCTGAAGATAATAATGATCCGGTTCCAGCGGTGTGGGCTGGCTCTGGAAGTCCGCCGGGATAGTCACCTCAAATTCATAGAGGCCATCGTCATTGACGCCCAGATAAGTACCACCAATAGAGCTGGGCCGGTACAGGCTATCGTTGGCAAGCGTGAGGGCTGCCGTGAGGTCATGGCGTGCTCTCACGTTGGCGGCGAGGGCAGGCGACGCTGCGGCGCCTGCCAGCAGCAGAGCGGAGAGGGTCACGCTGGCCGCTCTTTGCAGATTCTTTTGTCGTCTCATAATCATTTTCTTCCTTTTTTTGATTCATGTTTTGGTTTCACGCAAAAATCGTCAGCTATTATTCCGCAGATAATGAATGATGATCCCTATCAGCCACAGACCTCCCGTGAAAAGCGTCAGTATAAAATCAAGAATCAGTCCTCCTATACCGCATTTCCGTTTCTTTTGCTCATTTATCTTTCGTACCTTTCTATAAATTCGTCACATCATCTGCATTTTTCTTTGTCAGTCCAGGCACGCCTTGGGCGGCTTGGGGATGGGGGCATTCATTACCTTGCGGAGCTCCTTCCCCGCCTTGAAGACAACGGATATTTTAGGCGGCTCATCGGTCATCCACCGCACACGGGAGTCCCGGCTGATGCCCCCCGCCGAGGGCGGGGCTCAAAGATACCGTAGCCGGAGAGTCTTACACACTCTTTCTCCGCAATCCGCCGCCCAATCTCATCCATGGTGTGATTCAGCACCGTTTCGATCATGTCCTGTGATACGCCGGTGCGCGTCTCTAACTTGCGATCAGTTCTTTCTTATTCATGGCTTTCCTCCTGCTGTTGTTTTTTCTATGGTAGGAAGTCTTCTTCTCCAAACGCCTCATACATCATGGGACGCTTGGAGAAGAAGGGGACTATCGTCCCCAATCTTCTTTCTTTTGGTTATCTGGTGGTAAGTCCGTTCCAGCGTTCCTCACCGCTTGTCATAGTAGTTTATCCAATCATAAGTGCCCTCCGATTCGTCTTTGTGAAAGCTGCTTTGATGGGATGAGGGTTTGTTTACTGTGCGTTCTGGATAAACCGCGCCATCATGGCGGCGACCTGCGCGCGCTCGGCGTTGGCTTTCGGGCCAATGCGCCCGTCTCCGTAGCCGTTGAGGATGCCGTTTTGCGTCGCCCAGAGGAGCGCGTCCTGGGCGTAATCGCTCGCGGTGTCCGCGTCGGAGAACGGCAGGGAGCCATTCACGGCGGGAGACCCGGCATAGCGATAGAGCATGGTGGCAAGCTGCTCACGGGTGACATTGCCATCGGGGTTCGAGCCGTCAGAGACGCCGTTTTCCCGCGCCCACGCGACGCCCTTATCGTACCAGTTCTGCCCGGCAGCGGAGGTGGTGTCCACGCCGGCAAGCCGCGCCAGTACGGTATTCACCATGCCGCGCGTCATGGGATGCTCCACGCCAAACTGGTTGTTGCCCACGCCCTGGAACAGTTCACGGGCGGCAACGAAGTTCACCTGATCTCTCGACCAGTGCTCACGGGTGTCGATGAAGTCCTTGGAATTGTCCACGATCTTCACGGTGGCGCCGCCGTTCACGGTGAGCTGGATGCCGTCCTCGGTAGGAACGGAGTTCTTGATGATCTCCTCGGTGCCATCAGGATGGACGAGGACAGCCACGGTGCCGGGTTTCACATTGGAAACGGGGATCTCCACCTTGGTCTCGCCTGCGCTCTTGGGTACTTCGATGTTCACCACGGGCGCGGTATTGGAATTCCGGGTGGCCTCCACCTCAACAGGGGCCTTGACAGGCTCACCATTCTTCTTGGCGTCCTCGATGGCCTTGCCGCTCAGCTGGGTCTCCGCCGTAGTCTGGCCGTACCGGTCGGTCTTCACCGTGCCGGTGGAGCCGTCAGCGGCCTTGTTCTCGGTGACGGAGCTGCCGTTGGGATTGGTTGTGGTCTTGGAAGTGCTGCCGTCCTTGGCGGTAGTGGTCTCCACCTTGGTGCCGTCCTTCTTGGTCTCGGTCTTGACGGTGGTGCCGTCGGGCTTGGTGGTGGTCTCCACCTTTCCGGAACTACTGGAGCCGCCAGAGGAAGAACCACCACCGCCGGAGGAAGAACCGCTGGAGGACTGGGCGCGGACCGTCAGGGTTCCGCTCTCTATCGTGCCGAGCTCATACTTATCCGCCCAACCATCCTTGAGCGTGGGAGCCGTGACGGTGATGGGGAAGCTACCCGCCGTCTTGCCGTCCGCCGTGGTGGAGGCGGCGGCTTGCGTCGCAAACACCATGTCGGCGGTGTCGCCGCTGGCAAAATTGCCGCAGCTGACAGTGAGCGCCGGGAGCGTACCACCCACGGTCATGCTCTTGTTATCCGCCCGGACAGTGATGGCGCGGTGTGTGACACGAATGTCACTCGTTGTGGCGCTGACGTTCTTCTCGCCGGAGGTATAGGTCGCCGTGATCGTGACCGGGGCGGTGCTGGCCTTGAGGACCTTGACGGTCACGCTGCTGCCGCTGCCGGTGATCTCCAGCACGGCGGGATTGCTGCTCGTCCAGGTCCATGTACCGTTCGTGTCGGCGTTGGCAGCCGAAGCAGTCAGTGTGAAGCTGTCGCCGTAGACGGCGGTAGCAGGCGCGCCGCTGATCGTGACCACAGCACCCGGCGTGACCGTCGGATCCTTGGGCGTTACGGTGATCGCCTGTGTAGTGGTTCTTGTCTCGTTGTTCTTCGCATAACTGACGGTGATGCTTGTATCATTCGTGGTCAGCGCTCTTTTGGGTTCGAAGGTAAACTCGGTCACTGGTGCTGTGGTGCCGTCGCTATATGTCGCCGTGACCACCATGCCGGTGGGATCAAATTTATCACCCTCGACATATTCCATCTTGTCCGGTTGCTTGGTGATGGAGATGTCGGTGAGGGTGATCTCCGGCTTGACGGGAGGCTGGGGCTGGGAGCCATTGACATCAATAGACTGTTCGCCGCTGCTTGCCCCATTGTAGAGAGCGTCGTTACCTGCCGGGGTGTAGGAGGCGCTGTACTGGTGCGTTCCGGCGGCCACATTCTTGATGGTTTGACTGGCTGTGCCGTTATTCAGAACCGCCGAAACCTCATGTGTTCCCAATTTGAAGGTCACGCTGCCGGTGGGAAAATACGCGCCGACGCCGCTGACCGTGGCCGTCAGCTCCACCGTGCCGTTGCCCTTGTCCTCGGCGCTTGCGGTCACAGTGGGCGCTGCCTTGCCGATGGTAAAGTTGCCAGCGCTCTGCCGGGAGATTGCCTCATAGGTCTCCCCCTCCGGCGCGGAAAGCGTCACGGTGTAGTTACCGGGGAAAACCGGCTGGCTGACCGGCTGGTTGTTTTGCGTGTATTCCACCGTAACGGAGGGGCTGCTGTCCAGCGTTATGCCGTTTCTTTGAATCGCGAGATTTGTCTGGCTGCCGGTGTGGGCCGTGCCGTTGAACGTGCCGCCGGTGGGGACTTGGAAACCATGAATGCTTGCGTCGGTGGCTTTGCTGACCGTGACATTCGCGGTGCCCACCGAAACGGCATAGGTGTCGTTACCGGGATAAATGGCCCGCAGTTCGTTGTCGTCCAGTTTGAAACCATTGTCGGGCGTGACAGAAACAGGATTGCTGTTGATCTTCTTACCGTTGATGTAATACTCCACCGCAGAATTATCCACAGGAGTATCGGCGGTCACGGTCGCGGTCAGCGTCAGCGTGTCGCCAAAAGCGGCGGGGGCGATGCTCGTGATCGCGGTGGAAGTTTCCGTTTTGCTGGAATTTTCCTCGGTAACGATCAGCGTGAAGTTCTGCTGGATCTCGCCGCCATTGGCGTCCGGCGCAAAGACGGAGAAGATATAGGTTCCAATTTCAATATTTCTTGTACTTTCAGCGCTGGATATGTCTTTTCGAATTGTGATAAATCCGGTTTTACCAGGATCATCATCGCCCATCTCTATCCACATACCAAGCTCCGAAACGCTTGCGATGTATTTTTCTGCTGTATCCCCATCTTCCCTTATCCTCTCGGTTTTTGCATCATAGGACGCTCCGCCTACAACAGATACCTTAAACTTCAAGGGGATATCCGCCAAAGATGCCGAATCACTCGGACTGCTCCAGTTCACGATAATTTCAGCGGGGAAAATAGTTCCGTCTTGTCCATTGATCGCCGCATATGTTTGGCTAACAACTCTATTTGCATCTAAAATCGAAAAACTCTCAACATACGGAAGATTATCAGGCATCGCGCTGGTTACCCATGCGTTATTAGATTGCGTTAAGTTCATTCCGGCTTGTGAACTATATGGGGTGAAACTGACAGTGGCGCTATTCGTTCCCGCCGTAATGTAGGTGTGCTCATACTCCGCAAGACCGGATTCTCCATTGAAGCCTCCGGTTGTCTCAAAGTGATAAGTACCGTTGAACGCGCCGGTGATGGTCAGCATGTTCTCCTTGCCAAGAATGATCTTGCCGTCACCGGTCAGGCTGTTAATGGTTTTTGATCCCGCAAAGCTGATGGTCGCGTTATTAAGCGCTACATCAGCCGTTTCATTGATCGCCGCGACCGTAGCCGTGCCGCCGTTGACGGTCAAACCGGTCAAATGAGCGAGGTTGAGTTTCTTGCTTTCCTTAGCCGTGTTAATGGTCAAGGAGGTGTCGTTCGAACCGTTTCCATTCACGGAAACGGTATAAGTCCCACCGGCTGTGGACGCGCCATCGACGGTGATATTCACCGAGCCGTCGACTGTATATTGGGTGGGATCGGCTGTCGGCACGGGCGGCTCCGTGGTGTCGAACCAGCCGTCGCGGTTAAACTCCGCCTCTTTCGCACCGCTGCCATAGATACTGCCAACGGTTGAGTTTGTGATATTGATCTGCGCGTTGCCGGTATATGTGCCATTCATGCCGCCCCCGTGGATATTGCCGAATGTGCTGTTGGTCAGCGTCAACGCGGCGGCAGAGCCGGGAGCGGGTACCTGAATAGTGTTTGTGGTGGTTAATCCACCGGCAAACAGATGCACCGCACGGGAGCCGGAGCCCCGGGTGATATTTTCGGCGTTAAAGCTGTGACCGTTGACAAAAATGGCGTTGTGATACTTGTTTGCCAGATTCAATTCCACATTTCGCATCGTCACATCCGCGCCCAGCAGAATACCGGAGGCGCGAATATACAGTTCGCCAGTCGAATTACCGTCTCCTGTAATGGTGACAGCCTTATTGATGACAAACGGCGCGTCTTCCACCGTCTGCACATTGATAAAGCCTTTGCCCTTGATTACAATGGTGTCGCCATCTTGGGCCTTTTCCAGCGCTGTCTCAAAGCTGGCGTAGGGCTGGCTGTATGAGCCGTTTTCCGCGCCCGTGTGACTCATATCTGTGTAGATCGTATTGCCCTCTGCCATCACTGCCGTTGGCAGCAGAGTCAGCAACAGGGCTAACGTGAGGAAGGTGCTCAAGATTCTTTTCTTCATAGTCATTCTCCTTTTTGTGGGTACTTCTATTCACGCGCGTTCCGCGCGGAAAATAGGAAACACCGGCGTTTTTTGCGGCCCAGGTGATGGCGTCCAATTCCCTCACCGTAACCGTTCCTTCATCATTGCGATACATAACATGCACCCCATTCCGTTCATTTTTCGCTGTATTTACCCGCTGGCGCTGTCTGCCGCTCATGCATCCGGGCGTTCAAGTTCCGCCATCAGGCGGTCATAGCGTCTTGTCCGCTCTTTATTCGTTTTCCCGGCGCAAACCGGGCAGCCGGTCGGCCGGTCCTTCTTTGTGCGCTTATAAGCACTGGTTTTCCATACGTGCCCATCCTCGCATTGCCACCACACCTTCCGGCAGCTCCCGTACACGATTCGCTCCGGTACCAGATCGCCGTTGAGCGTGGGGTGCCACTGCCTGCCAAGCTCCGGAAATCTGGTGGCAAGATCGTTGTAGCCTGCCAGTACCTTCTTGTTCGCGCAGTAGGGGCATCCGGTTCCGCGGCTTCTCGCGGAGATCGCCGCCTGAAAGGAATGGTTCCGTGGGCAGCGCCACCATGCTTTTTTGTTGCTGAAGGCCGTGACCTGCCGGGGTGTCAGCTCTTTATTTTTTTCGCTGTCCCATTGGGCCGCAAGCTCCGGCGCGACGGTCTCCAAATCATTGAAGCCATACCACGCCTTCATCCCCATGCAGTAGGGGCATCCGCGCTCCCCGCCACTTTGAAATCGGATGGGGGATCGCCAAAAGTGTCCCTTCTCGCAGCGCCACCACGCCTGCCGGGAGCTCCCGGCAGATACCCGGTCCGGTGTGTCGCGGCCATTGCGCTCCGGGTCCCATCTGACCGCCGCTGCCGGCGCCACAGTTTTCAGGTCGGTAATGCCGGGCGCTGTCCTTCCGGCGCAGACAGGGCAACCCTTGCCGGAATGCCGTGATTTGATCTCAGCTTGCCAGCTATGCCCCTTCCGGCACAGCCACCAAACCTTTCGGTGGCTGCCGGGCGTGACTTCCTCCGGCCGCAGCGGGGCGTTCTTTGTCGCATCCCACTGCGCCGCCAATTCTCCGTTTTGGGAGGCCAGATCATTGAAGCCCGGTATAACACGGCGTCCGCCGCAATAGGGGCAGCCTTTTCCCGCCGTCCTGGCGTAGACGGCGCTTTTCCAGCTGTGCCCCTTTTGGCACTGCCACCAGACCTCCCTTGTGCTGCCGTGGGAGACCGCTTGGGGCGTCAGATCCCCATTCAATTCCGCGTCCCATTCTCTCAGCAGGCTTTCGTTTCCGCTTTCAGCGCAAAAATCATAAAAAGATGTTCTCATGGTATTTAAGTATCATTCGTTCCCGTTAGCCGTTCCACCGGAGCGAAGCGCTTGAAAAACTCCTCCGGGGGCATGGGCTTGCCGATATAGTAGCCCTGCAAGCGGTCGCACCGGAGCGTTTTGAGCAATTCCATCTGCGTTTCCTGCTCAATTCCCTCGGCCACACAGGTCATGCCTAAACGGTGGCCCAATTCGATGAGGCCCGCCACCACGGTACGCTCCCGCTCACCGTGCTCGGCGCGGGAGATCAGGCTGCGGTCGATCTTGATAATGTCCAGCTGCGGCAGAAACAGCGTTTCCAGACAGGACGCCTCCGTGCCCATATCGTCCAGCGCCACGGAGAAGCCCCGCTCCTTCAAGGCGCTGAGCCGCTCGTCCATGACCTCCAGCTGCATCTTCTGGGACGGCTCCGTGACCTCCGCGATAATTTGCTTTGGGTCAGCGCCGGTATCGCGGAGGATCTCATCTACACGCTCCATGCAGTCCGGCTCACCGAGGGTTGCCTTTGAAAAGTTGACATTGAGGATCAGGTCGGGCCAGATGCTTTTCCAGCGGCGGATCAGTCCGCAGGCTTGGCGGAACATTTCGAGGTCCACCATGGAGATCATGCCGTACTGCTCCAGCGCGGAGATAAACTCCATGGGAAATTGCATCCTGCCCGCCGCGTCCACCTTGCGGACAAGCACCTCAGCGCCATAGACCTTTCCCTTTTCAATGCTATAAAGCGGCTGCAAAAATCCAATAAAGGTGCTCTCCCGGAACTCCCGCAGCAACCTATCAATATAGGCCGGACGCTCGCTTTGATCCCGCTCCGCGTAGTAGCGGTTTTTGTGTGCCCGCATGGCGGTTTCGGCCTCCGAAATAAGGTCGCCGACCTTCTCCTTCGTCCCCCATGCATGTCCAAAGCTGGCAAAGTCATTTTCTTCCTTGAGCTCGGTCTCCAGCCGCTCACAGGCCGCCGTAAAAGTCTCGAGGGAAACATCCGGCCACAGCACCACATACTCGTTGCCGCTGACGCGATACACATTCTTGTATCCAAAGCAGCTTTTGAGCATGGCGCAGGCTTTATAAACGATCCGATCCCCGTAGCGGTACCCAAGGCTTTCATTGATCCGCCGCAAACCATTGAGGTCAAGGCTGCCGATGCCCACCGGCCGTTCCGTGCCGCAGAGCCGATCCAGCGCCTCATCGTAGGCGATGCGGTTGTAGCACATAGTTGAAGGATCGTAGTACGCCTTCTGGCGCAGCTCCTCCATCAGCTCCCGCCGATGCAGCTCCCCCGCGGCCATGTAGGCGATCTTCTCCATCAGTTCCGGTGCGTCAACATTTTGCCGCAGGTTTTCTACGCACAGAAATCCATGCAGCTCCATGCCGTGGTAGACCGGTACGGCGATGAGGCTGTGAATGCCCTGCGGATGCAGCCAGTCGTACACAGCACGGCGGGCGGGGTCATCTCTTAGCGCGTCCACATCCGCGATTACACACACCGTCCGCTGATTGGACGGCTGAAGGGCAGAGAGCATCGGCTTGAGCAGCTCCATTGGGATATCCTGCATGAGCTCCTGCTGGGATACCACATCCTCCCGGCACACCTCATGGATTATGCTGGCAGTCCGGCGGTCAGCCGCAAATCTCAGCGCATAGGCCCTGTCCGCGTCGTAATACGCCCGCACCGTATCCATCACGCATTTGGCGTCACCGCCGCTGACCATCTGCTCCATGCAGCTTATGAGCATTTTTGCCGCGGTCAGATCGCTCTTCGCCGCGCTCAACTCCGCAATGTAGCGGTCTACGTCCGTCACAGTGCCCAAGCGGCACGGTCTGCCCTCGTACTCGATGAGCGTATGGCTCAAAAGCACATTGCCGAGATCCGGGCGCTCCCGCAGCCATGCCTGCCGCTGCTTTTGGGAGCTCGACCGACCCTGCGCGCAGAAATGGCAGGGCGATGCTCTGCCGCACAGGTGCGCGTAACACTTCGCTCCCGGCGTGGGCGTGCCAAAGCGCTGTATGCCGGTCTGATTTAGATATAGAAGTTCATCGGTCGTCTGATCGCTGACATAAACGATCTCAACCATTTGGTCTAAGATAGTTTGCAAATCCATACTCTGCTCTCCTTGATCATACGATCTTACGGCTTGACCGCCGCGTTGTATCTCGGTGTCTGGTCTTCTTCTCTAAACGCCTATCATGCGAAAGATAGGCGCTTAGAGAAGAAGGGAGCCGTTCGGCTCCCCCTGTGTGCCGCTGCCCGTTTGGCTATTAGAAGAAACATAGCGGGTATAAATCGTATTTTTGTTCTCGCCCTCCGCCATCACCGCCGTTGGCAGCATGGACAGCAGGAGCATGAGGCTCAGCAGCAGGGCGAGACCCCGCTTGTGGGGCGTTTTCTTCATATCGTATTCTCCCCGTATGGTTCATTTTTTTCTTCTTATCTGTCTTTCTACTTCTTCTTGCTTCTTGATAAACGGGCAGCCTCCTCATCCCGCTGTTTCTGTTTCATGGCTCTGTATTCGCAGAGGATATCAGCGAGCATTTCCGGCGTCACCTGTATGCGAAACTGTCCATAAGTCTGTCCGGCTTTTTGGGCCGCCCACGCCAAGGCATTCAGCTCATCCGCAGCCGTTTTTCCTATCTTGGTAACCACAGAGTCCTTCACCTCCCGATATCTCTGCTATCTTGGATGCACATTCTTCGCTGTACAGCACGCTTAATCCGTCTGCATTTGCAGCATTCGCAATACCTGCTTTTCTTCCCCCCAGAGGTCGTTTGCCAGGTATTTGAATGTCATGGTCGAGAGCCAGCAGTTCTCACCAATACGCTGATCTTTATTAAAGGGGCAGGTCATGACTGCCAGAACGATGCCCCACACCAGGCTGAGCGACGAATAGAGTTTCCCATCTCGGAAGATCATCATCTGCCCAGCGTTTTTCCATATCACAGCAGGGGATTTCCCATCTGCCGCAGTTTTCAGCAGGTCGAGCAGGATATCCTCCATCGGGATACAGACCTCCGACTCCTTCCGAGGTACAATATGCAGTCCCGGCGCTGCAACTGTACCTAACCATGTCCCTAAAATTATCTCCATGCGATCGTGCAGGAATCGTCTGCATTGTACATCCCCATCCAACGCACTATCATATACGCCTGATGCGGTGATCCGGACGGCACTGTATAGCTCTGCCAATGCTTGATCGACCATGCCTCGACCCATGTGATCAAACACATTTTGTATTTTTATTCCAACCATATGGTTCATTCCTTATTTGACCTTTCTTGCAATATAGACCTTTTGCTTATCCTTGGTAGGGAGCACTGTGATCGTCCACAGTCGTTTGCCTCCCTGCTTCGGCTTTCGGCTGCGGAACATGAGAGTGCTCTGCACCTGCATGGGCTTGCCTTTTTTCGTACACTGTATGATAGCCCGCCCCATAAAGGGGATCTTAACATCCTGCCACCCAATAACAGTACCGAGTGCATCGAATTTTGGTGCGTTCTTTTCCGTATGTTTCCAGGAAAAGAGAAAGACCGCTGCCGCACCGACCAGCAAGCCAAGTGCGATCAAAAGGATGATTTGTAATAGTGTCATATGGGATGCCTCACATTAATTTTTTACAGAATGAAATTCTTCTCTAAACGCCTATCATGCGAAAGATAGGCGCTTAGAGAAGAAGGGGAGCCTTTCGGCTCCCCTCCTTTACGTCGGGGATACTACCTTACTTCAAGCTCTTCCAAATTTCCACGCCCTCGGCATCATAGCCGTGATCGTGGGCAACGGACGCCTCGATGATCTGATAGTAGGCCCAGTGGGTGGGCGCGACGTCCCGGTAGGGATTCGTCACGTGCTCGTCCACATACGCCCGGTCCGCGGCAGCGCCCAGCATCCGGTTGATGATGGTAGCCGCCTGTGCGCGGGTGATCACATCGTAGGGACGGAAGCTGCCGTCACCCATGCCGGTGACCCAGTCATAGCTGGCAGCCGTAGTGACTGCGGTGTAATACCAATCCTGGGCATTGATGTCCGAGAAGGGGTTCTCCACCGTGCTGATGACCTTGGCGAAGCGAGTTGCGATCACGCAGAACTCTGCGCGGGTGATCGGACGATCCGGGTCGAAGCTGCCGTCACCGATGCCGCCCACGATGCCGAGGCTGCCAAGGGTATTGACAGCGGTCGCGTACCATGCGTCGTCAGGAACATCCGTGAAGTTCACAGTAATCTTCACATTGTTGTCCTTGAGCAGACGATAGAAGATCTGCGCGACCTGTGCGCGGGTGACCTTGTCCTCCGGCCCGAACAGGCCGTTGCCGTAGCCGGTCATGCTGGTGGTGTGCTTGTCGGTCCGCAGCCAGTTGGCGATGCCGGTCTGGGTGGGATCGTTGGGCTTCGTGCCGGGAGTAGGCTTGGTATCCGGCTGCGTGGGGTTGGTGGTGCCGCCGGCAGAGCCGCCAGAGGAGCCACCGCCACCGCCAGAGGAGCCGCCGCCACCACCGGAGGAGCCGCCGCCACCACCGGAGGAGCCGCCGCCGGTATTGCCGCCGGTCGCCAGCTTGTCGTAGGTGAAGGTGATGGTGTACTGGCTCAGATTTTCGCTAAGCTTGCCGGTGATGGTCTGCGTCTGGTCGCCCTTCGGGGTATAGCCGTCGATGCTCACATACTTTACGGTTTTAATCGCGTTTTCCTTGAGCAGCAGAATCGCAGGCGTATGAAGATCTCTGCCGCTGCCATCCACATAGCGAATGGTATAAGCCAAAGTCACAGTGCCGTCCGGTTCAATAATCGAGCCAACGGGAACCTTGACATTTTCCGGCGTCTTGCCCTCAAACTTCACATCAGCGCCGTTGGGGTCGGTGATGGTCACATTTCCGGTGGTTTCGTCGATCCGGCCCGCAGGCTTACCGCCGTTGGGCTTCACGATGATGTCGTCGCCGCCGCCAATGGTGCCGTCCTTACCGGGGAGCACGATGGTGCCGTCCGGCTTCTGGATGGGCTTCTTGTTGGCATCCTCATCCTTCGAGCCATCGGGCTTGATGATCGAAGGACCGGTGACCTCGCCGCCGTCCTTGTCCGTCACCTTGCTGCCGTCCGGCACAAAGACGCTGCCGTCCGGGTAGACATTCACTTCGCCCTCGATGACCTTGATGGGATTTGCGTTTGCAGGCTGCTTGATCCCACTGCCGGTGGGGGCCGTAATAAAGCCGTTTCCGGGAACCAGAGGCGGTGTTCCGCCAGCAGGCGGTTTCACCGTGACATCGTCGCCGCCCTCGGGCTGACCGTCCTTGCCGGGGAGTGTTGCAACGCCAGTGTTCGCATCGAGCTTGTAGAGGATCGCGTACAGCGTCAGCTTCTCCCCGTGTTTCAGTGTTACCGTTGCCTCATTCGCATAGAAGGCTGCATTCTGGGAGGCCGCCTTTGCGGTGCTCCAGCCCATAAACTTCCAACCTGTCGGCGGAGTAAATGCGTATGCATTCAGTTTGCCGGTAAGGATCTCGCCGGTTGTGCCGGTGAGCGTCTGGGTTGCAGCAGGATCATTGTGGTTGGACTCAAACGTAATCTCCGCCGAGTAAGTGGTGGGGATCGGTGTGCTGTCCTTCCACTGTGCCCGGAGCACCATATCCTTTGTGGGGGTAATCGCGCTGTTCTCCGCCACTTCCGCATTGGTGGTCACATCGAGCCAGGACTTGAACTCCTTGCCGGAGGGAGCAGTGAACTCTGTACCGGGCAGTGTGGTGGTCTCCGCATTTTTTTCGACCACCTTGCGGACGACATTGCCGCCGCCGCCGTTGGGCTCATAGGTCATGACCACATACTTCTCTGTGACAACCGCATCCGGGAACTTATCCTCCGGCTTGACGGTCGTTCCGTCGGGCAGCTTGATCGTGCCGTCGGGGTAAACGATGCTTCCCTCGGGGACCTTGATGTTTTCCTTGCCCTGATCCGGCTTCGCCGGGTCGATGGGACGGGTGACTGTACCCTCGTCGCCCTTGACTTCAACGCTGCCGTCCGGCTTCTTGGGGCCGTCCAGCGTGCCGCCGTTGCCGGGGGTCACGATGATGTTGTCCTTGTCATCCGGCGCGGGGATCTTGTTATCCTTGCCGGGCAGCTCGATGGAGCCGTCGTTGTTCTTCTTCGCCCACTGGGCATAGAAGGTCACATTTCCGGTGAGGCCGGTAATTTCCGCATCCTCATCCAAATTCGTTCCGCCCACGCCGTTCTCCGCCGTGCTCCAGCCGGTAAAGGTCATGGTGCCGTTGGTGAAGGGGTTGAAGATGGTGCGGATGGTCTCATCGTTTCGATAGATGTTGATCTGATCGTCGCCCACGCCGCCGTTGGCCTTGTAGACCACAGCGCGGTAGCCGACCGGCACTGCGTCGGGCAGCTTGTCGCCGGGGGCGATGGTGCCGCCGGGGCCGTCCGGAGTGGTGGGCAGAACGATGCTGCCGTCGGGCTTGATGACCGTGCCGCCGGGGACCTTGACCTCTTCCTTGCCCTGATCCGGGTTGGTCGGGTCAATGGGGCGGGTCACGGTGCCTGTGCCGTTCTCCGGAATCTTGATGCTGCCGTCCGCCTCCGGGCCGGTGATCGTAGTGCCGGTTCCCGGCTTGACGACCACATTGTCCTTGTCATCCGGCGCGAGGATCTTGTTATCCTTACCGGGCAGGACGATGGTGCCGTCCGTGCGGCCGTAATGGATCACCAGTGTGTCGACGTCCGCGGTCGGGGTGATGGTGACGGTATTGCCGGTGACATCCGCTGGAGTACTGCCGTTCAGCTGATAGGTTTTTGCCTGATAATCGCCAAAGGTCGGGACATCAATGCTGTTTTCCTGATCCTTGCTGACCTTGATGATCTTTTCCTCTGCCAGCGGATTGTTGTTGTGCAGATACTTGACCTTCAGGTCATACTGATACTCCGCCGCGGTGGTCTTCTGATAGTAATATGTGATTTCCTTATCAGCGTCCCAACCGGTGAGTTGGATGCTTCCGTTGAAGCCGGTGGGCAGCGTTGCTGCCGTGCCGTCGCCCGCGCCGGTGATGCCCACCAGCGTGTAGCCTGCCTTGTTGGGCGGGGTCAGGGTCAGACTGTCGGTCGTCGGAGTGCCGCTGCCGTTGGTTTTATTCACCTCATGGGTGGCGTAAAGCTCGGCTTGAGCGTCGCCTGTTTTAGTCTTGACCGTAACCGTGACGAAGTTCGGCTCATAGTAGAAGGTCTTTTCCGTTGCATGGGTGGCTTCCACCGACAAGAGGTGGGCGATATCCTGACCGGTGCGCAGCTTGTACTTGCCGTTCAGGATGTATTTCGGCGGGGTGATGGACACCTTTTCGCCGGCCACTGCCTGGAAGGAATACTCATTGAGGGGCATGCCCTTATTCTGGTCATCGGTGCCGGAGTTGTATTGGATGACAACGGTGCCGCTGGCCTTGGGAACATACATAAAGTAGACCTTCAGGTGGTCGTTTTGGTCCGCTGCATCCGCCACCTCGTAGTACTTGCTGTAGTCATCCCGCAGTGCCCAGCCGTTGAAGCTCTGCGCCACAGCCTTGTAGGTCTCGCCCACGCGGGCCTTTTCCGGGATGACCGGATTCAGGTCGGCGATGGTGTAGTTGTCCACAGTGCCGTCATTGATCACCGCGTCCAGCGTCTTGCCGGCCGCGTCCAGCTGGCTCTTATCCACTGCAACGAAGTCCACATCGCGGGTCTTCTTGGTGTAGCAGACGGTGTAGGTTTTTGATACTGCGAGAGTAGTGCTATGCGTTATTTCGGGGTTAGTATCGCTATTGAACGGGTCTGTTGCCAAGTTGCAGGGCGCAAATGTATAACCCAAGTCGCTGAGATCCAGTGCATTGCCCTGTGTTTTGGGGTTATAGGTTTCATTTATTCCAGCCTGAATGAGCTGGATCGTCTTCTGGCTCGTCACAGCGCCGCTTTCGTCGAGCTCAACCTCGACCAGCTTGAACATGAGGTCTTTTTCGCCGACATATTTGAAGGTAACCTCATTCGCTCCCGCCTTTAGCCCTCCATCAGCAGCCAGTCCGACAGTTTGGAAGGTAGGTTCACCGGGTGCCAGCGCGTGGCCATCAAGCAGGGGTGCCATGACCTTGATGTTGGTCTGTCCTTTTCGGTAGCCGGTCAGCGTCACTTTCTTAGAGTGTTGATCCGGTTCTACGGTACAGTTCTGCTTGATTACGATCTGCGCCGCGTCCTCCTCGAAGTGGTAGATAATGGTGGCGTCGACCAGGTCGGTCACCTGATTCGGATCGTAGGTTTCGTGTCCGCCCACCTCATAGCTGATGTCAGTGAAGGCATAGCCGGGGAGGGTGTATTTGACATCATCCTCCTTGTACTCCACTTTTTTGCCCGCGCCGGTGCCCCTGGGGATCAGCTTGCTGTAAGAGTACACCTCATGGTTTGCTCCTTGCTTCATCACCGTGAATTTGATGGTGTGGGTCACGAAGCTGGTGCTGCTCTTGGGTTCATAGTGGAAGGTCAAGGTTGCGTTGCCCGTCAGGCCGCCCCAAGAAACCGTTACCCTCTGCTTGTCGCCCGGCTGGGTCGCACTGCTGGTCAGATCGGCGCTCACCGGGTCATAGCCGTCGATGTGCGGCGCCTGGATCGTCACGCTCTCGCCCTTCTTGAGGAGGTATTCGACCTGATAACCGCTTGGCTTTGTCAATTCGCTCTCGGTGCCGCCGACGGTGGCTTTGCCGACCAGCTTGACCGTGACGGTCTTTTGGGTGCCGTCCAGTTCATACTGGAATGTCACGGTGTCATTGTCAGGATTGCCGTTGGGGGTGACATTCTTGGTCGCATCTGTACCCGTCTTGATCTTGTATCCGTCCAATGTCGGTGCCGGTATAGGCAGTGTCACGTCCTTGACCGCCGGAAGCGTATAGCTATGGAACACCTGGCCATCATACTCGCAGTTGACCGTCACAGTGGCGTAGCGCTGATCATCGTTCTTCTTATACCAGAAGATGACCTCCGCGTCCGCGTCGCCCATGGTGTAGCTCGTGGGATTGAGCTCTGTGGCCGCGGTGTAGCCGGCTACCGCTGTGATCTCCGTCGCGCCGAAAGTATAGGTCTTGCCGGCGGGCACATTGGTGATCTCCTGCGCTGCGCCTGTGATCGCCTGTTTGCTGTCCACATCCTTCTTCACAACGGTCAGCTTGTGCTTGTTGCGGGTGTAGGTGTAGGTGACGGTCACATCGTCCTTGCCGTTGTAGGTATCGGCAGAAGCCGTGCCCGCACCGGTCAGCGTGTAATACGGGATGGTGAACAGGTCATTTGCCTTGTCCGTGGTCTTAACGACCGTACCGCCGTTGTTGATCGTTTCGGTCTTGGTGGCCAGCACCCCGCCGTCCGCATCCACGGCCTTATAGGTCACATTGCCCTTGGACTTGAGGTAGTAGAATATGATCGTATCATTCTTGGCGACCGCGTCGATGATGCCGTTCGCGGGGACCGCGCTCTCGGTGTCGTACCCGGCGATGTCCGGCTGGGGATAGTTGAAGCGCGTCCCGATCTCCGCGGGGACCGTGATGTCGTCGAACACCTTGTCCGTCGTGCCCTTCAGATAGCCGTGGATGGTCACATTGGTCATGTTGTACTCATAGAGGAACTCCACCGTGCGGATCTTATCCTTCGTCATCGAGCCATGGATCTCCGTCAGAGCCACCACATCGGTGTCATTGCCCTGGTCATCCTTGACGAACGCGGTAGGCTGACCGTTGACGCGAACGCCCACCAGCTTGTAGCCCGTCCAGGCGCTGGCCTTGATGTTGTCCTCGGTGATGAGGGGCGTATAGGCCCGCTGGCTGGTGTACAGAGGCTCAGCATCGGGATCCACCGCGCCGTGCTCATCCTGCACCCGACCATAGATGGTGACCAGCGTCAGATTCGCGTCCTTCGGGCTGTACTTCAGCGTATACTTGCCGTAGTCCTTCACGCCGCGGACCATATCGCAGTCCTCATTGGCGGTAAAGAAGCTCCCGTCCATGGTCTTGTCATAATGCAGATTGGTCTGCGTGAAGCCGTGATAGTTGCCCAGCACCGCAGTATTGTAGGAAAGCTCAGAGCTTACGGCATAGAACTTCACCTGATCAAAGCCGCCGTAGGGATCGGCCAGCAGAGTGCCCGCGCTGATATCGGCAGCATTGTAGCCGTCCAGATCCCAAGCAAAGCCGACCTTCTGGGGGCCGGGGTTGCCCTGACTGTCCAGCAGCGGACCATAGACGCCGTCGCCCTCGGGCTTGGACTTGATCAGCTTTTGGGTACCGCCGGCACCGCCGACCGTTTCCCACCATTCCGTGCGGAACTGAATGTCGAAGGTCCGGTAGATGTTGTTCACGGTCAGTCCCTTGACCAGCTTCGCATTCATGCCGTTGGACTTATACTCGATCTGCACCCAATAGCGGCCATTCTGGTTGATGGACAGGCTGTAAACCTTCTCTGTCGCAACTGTCAGCGTACCCTTATTGCCATCCGTAATTTGGCCGTATCTTTCGTCAAATTCCCCCTTATTTCCCGTATCCGTGGGGCCATATTCCGTATCTTCATGGTCCTTTATGGTCTCGCGGAACCACTTAATAGACTGGATCGGCTGATCCACCTCATCCATATCAGAGGTATCCACCTGGATTTTCACCGGGTATTCGGTATCCTTCGTGAAGTAGACCTTGTCCGTCTTGTCGGCGGTCACCTTGACGGAAACACCGATCATCACGTCCTGCTTGTTGCCGTTGTTTTCAGCAACAGTAAACGTGACAGGACGATCCTTCGGGATCGCGCCCAGCGTTGCATGGTTGACCGCCTTCTGCGTGAGCGTATACTCACCGACGGGCAGCCAAAGAACCGCCTTGCCGTTTTCCTCCGAAACGGTCTTATAGGTATATGCCACCTTGCTACCGCCGCCGGGAACCTCTACATTGACATTAGCGTCCTTGATCTTGGAGTCCTTTTCCAGATCAAAAACCGTCAGCTCCACGCGGTACAGCGGATTGTTGTTCTTGTCCGTGGGTTGGCCATTGGTCAGGTTTCCGCTGCCATTCGACATAAAATCCACGTTGTTGCTGGAACCAGTGATGGTCAGCGTACCGTCAGCGCCGTTGGCGTTGGCGGCAGCCTGTGTGCCAGCCGCACCGCCGTTGCCGCCGGGGCCTGCCGCTTGGCTGTAATAAGCCTCCGCATTATTGCCATACCAGTGACCATAATACTGATTTGACCAACTATTGGATCCACCCTTTGCGTACCAGAAATATGCATAGGTACTGGATTCACCATTCGTCCGTGTTCCATTACCCTTTGTACCGGCTGTGCCGACACTGCCGCCGCCAAAGCCAGTATAGCCATTCGACTGGACCTTGCCGCCAGTGATACTCAGCGTTCCGCCAGCGCCACCAGTACCGCCAGTACCGCCATGGCCACCTTCACCGTTGCCGCCAGCGCCGCCGAAACCAGGATACCAGTACACATCGCCCCAACCGAAGTGATTCGCTACCGTTGTATTTTGGTTGCCAACTTTGGCACCACCAGAGCCACCGCTGCCGCCGTTGCCGCCGTTGCCGCCAGCACCGCCGCCGATACCGGCAGCGCCGTTCTTGCCTTCTGCGGTCACAGTGCCGCCCTTGATAGCAACAACACCGCCATTGCCGCCAGCACCGCCATTACCGCCGTTACCGCCGGCACCGCCGCCGCCAGCACTGCCAGATGCACCGCAGTCCGTTCGCTGATTCCTGTATGTGCCTGTATTCCATCGACGAACGGCCTGCCCTTCCGTACCGCTGCTGCCGTTTGTGCCGACTTCACCATTTTGGCCATCGCCGCCACGGCCGCCGCCGATACCGGCGCCGCCTTGACCACCAACAGCATTCACTGTACCGGCATTTATAGTGATGGCACCTGCATTTGTTGCGGATTGACCGTAAAGTCCACCCTGACCGCCAGTTCCCTTTGTGCCAGCTTGGCCCTTAATGTCGGCCACATCCCATGCACCAGCAGAGCCGTTGTCTCCATCCGCGCCTTTCGCGCCGCGCTCACTGGTGTATCCCAGGGTGGCCGCGCCGCCGATGCCCGCACCGCCGTAGCCGCCGGTGACGGACAGTGTGCCGGTGCCGGTTTCGCCAGAAACGCGGTCAATGATCAGCGAAGCGCTTTCCGGCACAAGGATACCGGCCGTCTTGCCGCTGTTGTCCGCGGTCAAGTTCGTTGCGGTACAGGTCAGCACATTGGTCGTGTTGTCCTTCACCACAAGGATGACCTTTGCGCCATCCGCCAGTTCGATGGGGGAGGTGGCTGTTGCGATGGTCACGCCGTCCAGCACCAGCACAACCTTATCCGTCGCGGTGATCTTCACCGGGTTTTGGCGGGTACCGCTGATCTTGTAAACGCTGGCAGTTGTGACAGGGTTCGCATCATCGCCCAAAGACTGCGCGCCGGTGATGACCACGCCGCCGCCCGCCGCGTTCGCCGCGAACGCGGTCGTAACGAGAGTGCTTGGGACGAGGGAGATTACCATGGTCAGCACTAAGAGCCATGATAAAAGTCTTTTTTTCATATCGTTTTAACTCCTTTTTTCTTGCGTTTTCATGGTTCAACTGTGGTCAAGTGGGTGCCCGCACCTCATATCCGAGGGAGCGCACGTCATACCTTGCCTGAATGGGGCGCGTTTCATCCCACCATCGGGACGGCGCGTCCAACATCGGCAGGATCGCAATGACCTGTGCTTCGTATCTCATCATCCATCACCCCCTCTCGGAAAAGCAAAACGCCGGACCGGCCGAGGGCCTGTCCGTACTTTTCCCGCAGTGGCGGGGAGCATGTTATTCGGCGGAGCATTGCTCCACTTCTTTGTCAAGGTGCAGGGCGGTTTCGCCGGATGCTCCGGGGGATCGTCCTCCGCGATGCGGAGATAGATACGGGCGCGTTGGCTGGTGTAGTGCTGCCCCAGCAGGGCACAGCGCCGCGCCGCACAGGCAACGGCATGCCGATCCCGAATCTGCTTGTCCTCTCGGTACATGGTCCTCACCTCCTTCTTTCTCTCTGCGGATGGTGTGTGTTATGTGACTCGTTATTCGTCGCTCAGGAGCTTCGCGATGGTCATCTCCCGAAACGATCGCTCTAATTTTTCCTGTTCTCTCAAGAAGAACCTGTGTACGCTGCAAGATACCGTCCCCTTGCGGGAGCAGAAGCCGTCCGGCTCCAGGCAGCGGTTGATGCGGGTCGTGCCCTCCATCAGGTTGACGATCTCGTGGAGGGAGATGTCCTCCGGCCTGCGCCCCAGCGCAAAGCCGCCGCCCGTGCCCCGCTGGGTGGTGAGGATGCCCGCCTTTTGCAGCGGCTTGGCCAGCGTGGCGATCACCGACCGGGGGATGCCCATCTGACCGCTGATCTCGCTGCTGGTGGCAGCTCCGCCCTTGACGGCGAGATGCAGCACGATCCGTATGGCATAGTCGGTGGAAACTTTCAGCTGCATGGTTCGCTCCTTTGGTGTCGGATGAAGTGAAGATAGATGGCATACTTTCCTATCTATCCGTTCAAAAAAATAAGCTCGGTGCGCCCGGCATTGTGAAAAACAACAGAATCAGCATTTTGCCGCTAAACAACGAACGCGCCGTTTGACCGGCGCGGAACTAAATCAGCATTTTGTGATTTGATTACATCCACTCTCCGGCATTTTTCCGCACATAAATGAAATTCTGCGCTTTTTGAGCCTTCAAAAACTGGTCAAAGAGCGCAGAAACAAGACCTACAAAGCGATGAATTTTTGTAGGTCTTATCGTCGTGCCTATCTGCATGACAGGTATTGATTTTTGCCTATATCTATGGTACGATACAAGCAAAACAGATAGATAATTGTCGAGCATTTTGCCGGGGCTAAATCACAAAATGCTGATTTAATTGCCTACGAAACAAGCCCCAGCCGATCTAATTGCCGCTGCTGCTCCGCCCCGCTGACCATCAGGTAGATGCGGGTGGTGTCGATGCTGGAATGACCCAGCATATCCGCCAGGCGCACGATGTCCCGGCAGGCGCGGTAAAATGTCGTGGCGAACAGGTGCCGCAGATTATGCGGGAACACCTTGGTCGATTCTACCCCAGCCGCCTTGCACAGCCGCTTGAGCTCAAACCACACTTGCCGACGAGTGATCGGCCGTCCGCTTTTGGTGAGAAAGATCTCACCGGAGGCGGTTTTTTGCTTTTTGGCATATTTGAGCAGCTTGCGGCACAGCTTGGCGGGCAGCAAGATCGTGCGGATCTTGCCCTTGAGGGTGATGGTGGCCCGTCCCGCCAGCGCCGCCTCCACGGTGATATACCGCAGCTCGGACACGCGGATACCCGTGGCGCACAGGGTCTCCATGATGAGGGCGAGGCGTTCCTGCCCACTCTCCCGCGCGGCGGTGAGCAGGCGGTCGTATTCCTGCCGGGACAGCTCCCGCGCCGGATCACGGAACAGCTGGTGTTGAATCTTCAGAAATTTGACTCTGATAGACCAGCCCATAAACGCAAAAAAGCCGTTGATGGCGGACAGCATCGCATTGATGCTGGTCGGCTTGTAGCCGCGCTCCAACAGGTGCGCTTTCCAGCGCGCGGCGTTCTCTTTTGTCACGCCGCGCCCGTCCAGCCAGAGGGCGAAGACCGTCAGGTCGCGGGTGTATTTGGCGATGGTGCCGGGGCTGCGTTCCTCTGCGCGAAGATGGTCGGCGTAGGCGGTGATGTGTTCGGCGGTGATGATGTTGTTGTCCATGTGGATACCTCCTGATTGTGGTATCCTCAGTTTACTCCGGCGGGGGGATGTTGCCCGGAATTTGTGGAGAAAATGAAAAAACGCCCTATGGACGGGGGTTCGTCCATAGGGCGTTGGGAAGTTATGGGTTAAGGTTTATCTTTGGGAGAGCTGTCCGCAGCTTCAAGTTTGAGATCACCTTTTTTAGGCTTGTGCTCGTTATCGTATATCTTTCGATCTGAGCTATACTTTTTGCTTGCAATCAAGTTAATACTGAAATGTTCTACTGCTAAAATGAGGACTACCACAATTGCAACATAAATTAAGACGCACCAAGGCGAGATGCAAATATCCGTCATGAATATAGTCAGTGCATATCCTATGGCCAGATTAGCAAAGGTGGCTATATTGCGATATACATTTTGGGCACTCTGCTGTAGATCCTCTTCCGGAATCATTGTAAAGGGGCCACCTTCATCGAATCCACCAACATAGGAACTGGCGTGGTTATCAAAACAGCCCTTCACCACATTGGCATCGCATTTCCCGATACACCACAGAAGCAAGAGTAAAGCACCTGCAAGCTGAAAGGCATAGGACAAAACTGCAATAATAGTAGCACACATAAGTTTTCCCTCCTTTACGCCAAGTTTACCACATTCGGTTCAATTACGGTAGGGATATGAGCCATTGAAAAATAGCCAAAAATGGTGTATTCTAAATTAAAAATAGAAGTGTTGCTCGTTTGGCTGACCAGTCAACGGTTGTGCGCTGCAACACCTCATAAAACCAATTTCATAGAGTGGGGGTGGCTGAGAATATGCCTCAAAAGGAGCAAAGGACACAACCGCAAGACAAAACAATAAAATCACAGCCAAATGAAAAGCATCTCGAATTTTTGCAAAATAACATTGCCAGAATGAATCAGTGCTCATTCCAGATGAAGGGATGGGCTATCACGATTGCATCAGCTTTGATTGCAGTTTTTGTATCAACGATTTCAGACGAGCATCCAGGCAGCAAAATCTATTTGATGGCTGCTATTGCTGCAACCATTCTTTTCTGGTGTTTGGACTCGCTTTACCTGTCTAAAGAACGTCGGTTTATTGGAATGTATAACGATTTGATAGGAGTCGGAAATGGCACAAAGCAACCAATCATCCATCTTAAAGAATTTGAGATCCCCATGGAAAAATATGCCGGCTGGCAATATGGTATTCTCCGGGCGATAGTTTCACCATCGGAGATTTTGCTCTATGGAGCAATTATTGCGGGCTTAGGTTACTTGTATAGGGCAGTATAAATACAGCAGCAAGGAGAAATCTATGTACACAAAATTCAATTATTCTCCAGCCGGATCATTTTATAACCGGGTCATAAACCCATGCTTGGAACATGGTCGCGCTATATACAAAAAGCATGAGGATGAGGTCCATGATTGCCTTGCACAGTACATTACAGAGGACGGTGTTATCAACGGTACCGCGTTAAAGAAGCATTGGTTTTCTATTTCTAAAAAAGATGTGTTTATTTCGCATTCTCACGATGACATCAGCAAAGTAATAGCATTTGCCGGTTGGCTCCACGATTCCTTTGGTTTAGAAGCGTTCATTGACTCGTGTTCTTGGGGATACTGCGACGATCTGCTGAACAAAATAGATAAAAAATACTGCTATAATTCTAAAACCAGCACCTATAACTACAATTTGCGAAATTACACGACAAGCCATGTACATATGATGTTGTCTACGGCGTTGACCGAAATGATATACAAGACAGAATGCATCATCTTTTTTAATACGCCACAGTCAATCAACATGGCTTCAGAATTGGATAAAATCAAAAAGAACAGCAAGCAGTCAACGATCTCCCCGTGGATCTATCATGAATTGTCTATGACTACTATGCTCCAAGTTGTAGAACCGCGTAGATCAAGAGCAATCTTGGAACATCGTGATCACATTGATTTTGCACAGTCCGCACATGATGAGAGACCAAAAATCGAATATGATGTGACAAAGGCTCTGGGCGAAATGAAAACGCTTTCGGACGGTCAATTACAGCAATGGTACAGTGAGCACAATAGGAACCCCAATATTCCACCTGAATATGCATTAGACGAACTTTATAGAATTACTTTTCCAAATAAGTAACTGCACCCTGGATTCATCCTCATCTTGTAATAGAATTATTTTCCCACCAGACATAATTCTCGGTGCTATAGAGATGTTCTCACCGCGTGAATAAAAAGGACTCGCCTCGAATGATTCGAGACGAGCCCTTTTTATTTCACCGAGCAGCGTCCTTCAGACCCTTTCCAGGTTTGAACGCAGGCACCTTCGCCGCGGCGATCTCGATGGTTTCGCCGGTGTGGGGGTTGCGGCCCTGACGGGCGGCACACTCGCGCACCTCAAAGCTGCCGAAGCCGGGGATCTGTACCTTGTCGTTTTGTTTCAAGGTCTCCTGCACCGTGCTGAAAAAGGCGTTCAGCACCTGCTCGGTGTCCTTCTTACCCACGCCTGCGGCTTCTGCGGCCGCCGCAATCAGTTCCGTTTTGTTCATGTTCTCGTTCTCCTGATTCGTTTTTTGTTCAGTCGTAGATGGATTCCATGTCCCATTCGATGATCGCGCCGGTAGTTGCGTCGATGGTGAAGTCATACTCCATCGTGCCATAGCGGATCTCGCCCTCGTACTCCCAGCGGCCATCGTCAAAGTCCAGCTTGAACTTGTAGATATTCGCAGCCGTCGCGCCGGGGACGCGGGACAGGGCGGTCTGCTTTGCCGTGGCCTCGCTGATCTTCACATTGGCGTTGGTGTTCGTGTTCTGGGTCGGGGTGTAGTTCTCGGCGTCGTAGTCGTAGCTGACGATCTTGCCGGTGGCGGCATCGATCTCATAGTCGTACTCGGTATAGCCGGTGCCGCCGCTGACGATGAACTCGATCTCATAGACCTTGCGCCCATTCTCCCAATCCTGCTGTGCCTTGACGAACTGCACCTGCGAAGCGGTCTTGCCCGCGTGCTGGAGCGCGGTCTGCTTCGCCTGCTCCAGCGTCACGCCGCCGGTGGGCGCGGACTGGGAAGAATTGTTGGTGTCAAAGTCGGTGACATCGCCGCCGGAAGCCGTGCTGTCCAGACGGACGGTTTGGGTGGCTCCGTCCCAGCTCACGCGCTTGCCCATGATCTCACCAATGGCGCGGAGGGGCAGATAGATGGAGCCGTTGTAGATTGCCGGATCGATCTTCGTGCCGTTGGCATTCACAAAGGTACGCTCGGTGCCGTCGATGACGATGTGGTACTCCGGGCGCAGGGTGAAGGTCACATCCGTGCGCTTCGCCGCCGTGTCCGGCGTTCCGGTCACATTGCCGGTGGTGCGCGTCCCGCTGAGAGAGGCGGTGCCGGTGGCGCCGTCCCAGTTCACATTCTTGCCCATCAGCTCGCCCACGGCGCGGAGGGGAATGTAGGTCGTGCCGTTGTAGATAATGGGATGGACTTCCTTTCCTTGCGCATTATAAAAGTCACAGGTAACGCCGTCGATGCGGACGGTCACATCCGGACTCAGGGTCGCGGTCACATTGGTGGCGGCAAAGGCGCTCACCGTCAATGCGGCGGACAGCGCCATCGCGCAGGCAGTCGTTTTGATAAGTCGATTCTTTTTCATGTTCGGTTCCTCCTTAGCGGTTCAGTGCCTCGGCGTCCCATTCTAATACAGCGCCGGTGTTCGCGTCGATGGTGAATTCGTACTCGGTGCCGCCGTAGATGATCTTGCCCTCATACTCCGGGCGGCCATCGTCGTAGTCCAGTTTCCACTCATAGATGTCCTTTTCCGTTGCGCCGGATACGCGGGCAAGGGCTGTCTGCTTTGCCGTCGCCTCGCTGACGGTGGTGCTGCTGCCGGTGCCGACCACGGTCTTTGCCTCGTAGCCGGAGTTGACGATCTCGCCGGTAGCCACAGCGATCTCATAGTCGTACTTCGCGCCGTTTGCGTACCATTCGATCTCATAGACCTGGCGGCCATCGTCATAGTCCAGCTTGGACTTGGTGATGGTAGCATCCGCCGCCTTGACCCCAGCGTGAGTCAAGGCGATCTCCTGCGCCTTGGCCTCGTCCACCGCGCCGGTGGCGCTGCCCGTGTTGGGCGTGTTTGTCTGCGCCGGAGCCGTTGTGACCGCACCCACATTGGGTTTCGTGGTGCTGGGCTGTGTTGTGGTCGTGCCCGTGCTGCCGTCCGGGAGTGCAGCGGCACCGGCCTGTTCGTGATAGCTTGCCTCCAGCACCTCGCCGCTCTCGGCGTTGATGGAGTAGGCGTAGTCATAGCCGCCCGCAGAAAAATCGACTTTATAGCAGGTGATGCCCGCAACATCGTCCAGCGTGGTTGCGGAGAAATTCGCGTCTGCCGCTTCGATGTTGGCAGCGTCCAGCGCCGCCGTCTGTGCCTGCTCCATGCTGATCTTCGCCGCCTGATCTGCCGCAGGCGTATTACCACATCCGGCCAGCGCCGCCGCAAGCAGGAGCGCTGTTCCTGTCAAAAGCCATTTTTGTTTCATGGGGAAAACCTCCAATCTTGAGTATTGCGTGAAGTGTAACAGATAGAAACATACTGTGTCAATAGGGAAAACAAGATTTGATGAGAAAAGAACCTCCGTATCCGATGCCATGATATGTCATTCTCCACCCGTCCGCTTTCGCTTTATCGTTTTAGTTTAGTAAAGCATATAAGCAAAAAAATACAGGGACTCATAGAAAAGTTTCCATGAGCCCCCTTGATCTATTCCCCGTAATACTCCGGTCTGCCGATCGTAGTGAAGCCAATCTTTCCAGTCACCACCACATTATTGGAGCTGCTGGCGCAGTGGATGATGAGGATATTTCCGCTGCTGTCGAAGCCGCATACAATCCCCACATGACTGTCGCCAGGGTAAAAGACGAGGTCGCCCGGCTTGGCATCGCTCCAGCTGATGGGTGTGCAGTAGCTGTGCTGGGCAGAGGCGCCGCCGCCATGGCCGATGATATAGCTGCCGCCAGACTGGTTGTAGAATACCCAATCGACGAATCCCGAACAATCTAAGCCGAACGGGCGCACGGTCCCGCTGCTGGAGCTGCCTGCCGCTGTCACCTCCATAGGCGTTCCCCAGCGAGAGTCCCATCCAAGCACAAGGCTCTTTCCACCCCAGAAGTAATTGACCTTTCCCAAGAGCTGATACGCAGTCAATACCACCTGCTTGCGTTCCTCGCTGAGATCGGCGGGGAGCTTTTTGATGATCTCCTGGATCTCCTCCGGAGACAGGTCGATATCCTGATAACTGCCGGTAAGCGCCATGAACAGCTCCTGATACTCCGGCTGCATCAGTTCCTCCAACAGCTTGCGCTGCTCGGTGTTGAACCGATACTCGTCCGCCATTTGCAGATGATCCTTGACTGTGACAGTAATGTGCAGGATGACGGTATCGCTTTCATCCTCGTCGCCCGAGATGGTTTCCACCCAATATGAAATGGCGTTCATGTCCCAGAATATCTGCCGCAGGATGTCCAGCTTTTCTTCCGTCAGCGTGGCGACTTCATCCGGCGAGGTATCATCCGTAGTCGTCCGTACAGCATAGATGGCCAGCACATCCCGCCAGTTAGCGATCATCGTCGCACTGCCGGCGTTGTCCATATCCAATTCATCATGCGGGTTCTCCGCTTTGATCTGCTCGATCCGGTCAGTAAACTCTCCATTCAATGTACGGACAGCTTCCGGCATGGTATAGCCGGTGCCGCTGTCCTCACCAGAGAATAAAATGCCGAAGGGTGATGCGATCAAAAGCCCTATGAGGCAGATCACCAGCACCATAGACACCACCATACTGCCACCTGCCATCATGGCTGCAAGCAGACTGCGGGCGGCGGCGAGGATCGCGCGAAGCGCCCTGCCCGCCGCCTGCGCGGTCTTCTGCACCGCGGTTTGCGCCGCCTTTGCCGTTTGCTGATATCGTGCCGCCTGCGCGGCGGCTTCCTTGGCGCTCTGCACTGCGCCTCGCGCTGCGGCGGACTGTGCGGCAGCCCGGGTCGTCTGATCGGTCAATCGTCCGATGCCCCGGCTGGCCACACGGATCTTCTGCACGGAATGTTCAGCCTGCCCGTCTTTCTTCAAAAGCGCTTTTTGAGAGACTTTCGGTAATGGAATGTCGGTCCTCTCTTTAATACTTTTGTGTGAAAGATCCTCCGCATTTTGCGCTGTACCGATCGTTTCCGAAGTGCCGAGACCTGATGATGTATTCCGAAGCCGTCTGTTCTGCTCCGTCTGCCGAAGCCTCGTCTGCCGCATCGCCTTGCGCCCCTGTTCTCGGACGAATGCCCGCTGTCCTTGCCGCTGCGGCTCCGGTGCTGCTGTGACACTGGTTTTCGCCTGTGTTTCGATATAGGTGTCCTTCGTCTTGACGGCTGCCGCTTTCTGCATCGCAGCGCGACGCGCTTGTGCCTGGGGCGCTGCAGCAGGCGTTTGGGTCTCTACAAACTCTGTATCTTTGGTTCGGATGATGGGGCTTTCATTCCTGCGTGCATCCGGTGCTGACGCGCTATTCCGGGCGGGATCGCTCGGCTGCTCTGTGGCTTTCTGCTTGCGCTGTTTCAACAGTTCCGCGGCGGCTCGCTTGGAGCCGCTGACCGCGGTATCCTCGATATCGTCGCCGCCGTACTCATCCCGGCGTCCTTGCTGCGCTGTATCCCGGAGCTGGGTCCGCAGGCGTTCAGCACCGTCATCCAGCCCCTTGTGCAGCAATTCCTTTGGCGCGGAAACTACTTTTTCTTTGATACGCTCAGATCGCGCCGGTTTTTCCTTGATCTTCTCCATATTGGATCACGATGCCAGGTCCGAGGGTTTCGTGGTCATCATCTGGTACAGTTTGTTCTTGGGGAAATGATCCACGAAAGGCACAATGGCGCTGCCGCACTTGATGAGGCCGCGGCCGGAGTCTACATTGGTGATGTAGGAGAGCTGGTTGTCTGAGATGTTCAGCAGACGCGCCAGTTCCTCCCGATCCGTCGCCGCCTGATTCAACAGGACGAGGAACTCGGAGTTTGCCAGCATGGTCCTTGCCGTGTGGGACTGGAGTAGGTCCTCGATGTTCTGACTGATCCCGGTGCCGCAAGCCTGATACTTTCTCATACGCTTCCAGAGTGTGAACAGGAAATTGGCACTATACTCATGCTGGAACAGCAGGTAGATCTCGTCGATATAGATCCAGGTGTTGCGCTTCAGCCCGCGGTTGCGGATGATGCGGTTGAAGATGCTGTCCAGCACTACCAGCATACCTACCGGCAGGAGCTGCTTGCCAAGATCCCGGATATCATAGCAGAGGATGCGGGCGTTGGTATCCACATTGGTGGGCTTGGCAAAGGTGTTCAGACTGCCCTCCGTAAACAACTCGATGGCCAGAGCCACATCGGCGGCCTCCTTTTCCGGCTGGCGGAGCAGCTCCGCGTGGAAGTCCTGCAGGGTCGGAGCCTGCCCCTGATACCCGCCGCGGATATAGTCCCGATAGACCTGGGCGGTGCATCGGTCAATGATGGACTTTTCCTTGGCGGACAGCTTCCCGGCGCCGATGAGCTGCTCACAAAGAGACAACAGGAACTCGGATTTCAGCACCACAGGATTCTCGCCATCACCGTAGCCCTGCTCCATATCCATGGCGTTGATGTGGTTGGGCGAGGTGGCGGAAATGTTGATGACCTGCCCGCCAAGACCTTCTACCAGAGGACGGTACTCGGCTTCCGGATCGATGATGATGATATCGTCATCAGTAGACAGCGCCAGCGACACCATCTCCTTCTTGGCACTGAAGGATTTGCCGGAGCCGGAAACACCCAAGATGAAGGCGTTGCCGTTGAGCAGCTGTTTCCGGTCTGCTACGATGAGATTTTTGCTGATGGCATTCTGTCCGTAGTACACGCCGCCCCGGTCCCAGATCTCCTGCGCCTTGAAGGGCATCAGCACGGCCAGCGCCTCAGTGGTGAGCGTGCGGAGGGCATCGATGCGGCGCAGACCAAGGGGCAGCGCCGTCACCAGACCATCCGCCTGCTGCCAGTTCAAGGTAGTGAGTTGACAGAGGTGCTTGCGCGCCGTGGACTGGAGCAGCTCCGTGTCACTGTCCAGTTCCTCTTTGCTGTCTGCCAGATGCACCAGCGTCACTACGGCAAACATCATCCGCTGATCACGGGAAGTAAGATCGTCCAGCATCTCACGGGTCTCCTTGCGCTGCTGCTCCAGATCATAAGGCACCACAGCGGAGAAATTGTTGTTGCTGTTCTGCCGGCGCTGCCAGTTGGTCACATTGGTCTCCACGCCCAGCAAGCGGTTCTGCATCTCCCGTACCGCCTCGTCTGTGGGAACGGGGATGATGTCGATGGACAGCATGAGGCTGCGATTCAGGCTGGTCAGCTCGTTGATCATGGAGTCTTTGATGTAGCTGGCGTACTCCTTCAGGAACAGCACCCGGCCATACTTATTGCCCATGACAAAGTGATCCTTTTTGTATTCCATGCTGTCCGGGCAGATGGCATCCTTGAAGAAACGCCCATTCTTCATGCAGTCCGCCAGATCCAACCGGAACTGCGTTTCCTCGCCGACCCGATAGAAGTCGTGGAGGATGCGGAGCCTCTCCACAGCGTCCAGTTCCTCGCAGCGGGAGTCCATATGGTTCAGGCGAGAGACCGCGTCGCCCATCGTGCGGTCGAAGAAGGTGCGCGCTTCCTCGATGTTCTTCTTGTGTGCGGACAGCGTGATGTACCTCTCCTGCACGACACTGTTGGAGGAGTCGGTCACCTTGTCCAGCAGCATGGCATTGTACTCTGCCCGTCCGCCATCCAGAAAATCTCCCTGGGGTGGGATGAGGATCTCCTGCTCAAAATTGTGGCGGTTGATCCGCTTGTTGTTGATGGTGATCTTGGTGGTGGAGCCGGTATCCAGTGCGTTCAGCAGCTCGGAGTAGCTGAGAAACATCGCCGTCTTATCCTCCTTGGAGGCGATGGCATAATTGATGTCGCTAAAACGCATCGTTTTAGAATACTTGCTGCCAAATTGAAAGATCCCATCCGGCCAGAGACGGCGGATGGGAATGATGTCTTGTACGGATCTCGGCACCTTGAACCGTTCTTTGTCCTGCTTGAGTGTGGTTTGCAGAGTTTTAATCAAGTTTTAGCGCCTCCTTCATCGATGTGTGTTCCATCAGTTTTGCATATATATTTTCCGATTTGAACACAAGCCGTTTTGGGGTGAGAAATTCTGAGCGAAAAAACGCCAATAAAAATTGTTCCAGATTCATGCCGTTGTACTGGAAAAAACCGCCCAAGGCAAATGGGAACGCGGCCAGAATGCAGACCCAGCCGATCTCGCCGTTTCCCAGCACCGGGCGCAGGAAAAAGTAAACGACAACTGCCACAGCCACCGCCAGCAGCGCGAATAGGAATTGCCGCAGGGACAGTCCGAAAAACAAGCTTTCCTGATAATTGCGTACTTCTTTGTTGATGCGTACCTCCAATGTACCACCTCCGATATCTTCTGAGTTTTCCCGAACAGATACTTGCTTTTTCTGTCCGTTTATGTTACCATCTGCCAAACTTGATAAGGAGGTCATGGCAAATGATGTTTTGGATGATCGGCGCAGGACTCGGCGTCCTGGCGCTCCTGTTCCGCCTTGCCGCACTGACCCGGCTGACGATCCCGCTGCTGTACACGGTGTCCATGCTGACCGTTTTTCACGGCTGGTATCAGACACATACGGCGTTGGCGGACAATATCCTGTTCGTGCTGGTCGGTCTGGTCGTTCTGTCCTGGCTGTTTTCTTTGTTAGGGCGGGTCTGGAGCTTCATTCAGGAGAAGCAGGATGACCGCGCCGCCGTAGAATATTTCAAATATCGCGTCCGCAAGGCAAGAGAGAACGGCGAGGACACCATCAGCACCGAGGGGCTGTGGCGTTGAATCAGCCCAGCCCCATCAGTTCCCGGATGATCCGGTCGCTCATCTTGATCGCGCCCACCAGCACCAGCATATTGAAGATCAGTTCGCCTACATAGTTCCACACGATGGTGGCTGCGGCCAGCGTATCGTCCGCGATGGCGGGCGGCGAGGACGCGAACGCCGAAAAGATCACACAAGCCAATACGATGACGCAGCCCTCCAGACAGATGGCGGCATAGCTTTTCAAAAAGGCTACGCCAATACTGCTGGAGGGCTGTCCTGCAAAGCTGGCCAAGGGCACAGGCGCGATAGCCGTCGCGATATACAACTTAAAAAAGCGGCTGTACACCGTCAGAATCATTACGAGAGACAGCACCCAGATAAAAAGCGATCCCAGCAGTGTCACTGCCCACAGCGGGATGGAGTCGATAAATCCCACATCCTCGATGATGCTCACCATCTCGTCCGGCAGTGCGGTGGCCGACATGGCACTCAGTCCAGACGAGTCGATGATCGTGGTCACCATGCCCTGGGCTACCCGGAAAGCTCCTGTCATCAGCTCCATGCCCCAGCTTACCGCAGCCTGCGCCAGCACAAAGCGGATAAAGCATTTGAACGCCATCTCCGGTTTCTTCATCTCCGCAAAGCTGCCGCAGGTCTTGACTACGCCCATGACGAAGAACAACACCAGCAGCGCATAGCCGACCGCCTTCAACCCATCGTTGATATTGACGATAACGTTCCAGATACCGCCGCCCTTGAAGTTTTCCGGCGAGGTGGTGATAAGCTGCCAGATCTCCGCCAGTCTGCCGTTCCACATCTCCAGTGCGGAGTTCAGGTTGTCTACGATCCAGTTTCCACTTCCCATTCAAAATCACCTCCTTGATCATTGGCGTCGAGTAGGATATACTTAGGTCAGCCCCAAAGCGGGGGCATTGTGTAGAAAAAGAAGCCGTCAAGCGACTTCGGCGTCCATATGGGGCAATCGTCGATAGTTGTTATGGGGGTGTTGCCTATGGTTATTCAAGGCTTCGGATGTTGTGAGTGCGCTGTCATGTGTCCTTTTTGTATCATTGAAGTGCCTGACTTTCCTTTCTGCTTCTGCCGCCCCTTTAAATGCTACGCTGTGGACCTTGCGGTCCACAGCGTTTTTTCTTATGCTTAGCCGGTGATCAGGTTGAGGATCTCCTTAGTAAAGGTGATCACGATGCCGCCTGCAACGGTGAGCATACCATTGGCGCGCTGGGAGGGATCGTGGCTCTTGAGGGACAGACCCACCTGCAAAATGCCGAAGCCCAGCAGGATGAGGCCAATGGCACGGATGAGCGAGAAAATAAACTCACTCAGATTGTTGACTACCGCCAGCGGGTCGTCCGCGGCCAATGCAGGAACAGCGGTGACCATCATCACCATCGCAGTGCAGGCAAGGACGGCGTAGACGCGCTTTGCCTTTCTTTCAAAGTTCTTGGTTTTCAGATCGTGTTTCATTACGCAGCGTTCTCCTTTTCATTGTTAGAATAAAATCGGAACAGCGGATCTCCCGTCAGGGCCGGTGCGGCTGTCCCGTGATGGATATAGGGCGGCGCTCCGCCGTCCATGGTGTAGCGGATCGCGGGATGCTCCATCAGTTCGTATTTCAAATCCAGAATCGGTCTGGCCCCTCGTATGAACAGGATGCAATACCGGTTGTCCAGCATCCGCACCTCGTCCGGGGTCAGCAGCTCTCTGCCGCTCATCTGGAAGTTGGTGGAGTAGGAGCCGGAGCGTCCCTTCGTCTGCCCATGGGTCTTGGTGTCGATGGTGGACTTGCCCAGGGCCTCCGAAATGTACTTGTGGGTGCTTGCCTCGTTGCCGCCGAGATAGAGCAGCGTGTCCGAGTTGCCGGGGATTGTTTCCCAGGAATCCTTGTAGAGTTCCTTGATCTGCGCCATGTTCTGGATGATCGTGCTGCACGAAATGTTGCGGGAACGCATGGTCGCCAGTTCCCTTGGGAGCCCAGGCAGGTTGACGGACGGCGCTTCGTCGAGGATGAAGTGGACATGACACGGCAGTGCGCCATGGTGCAGCTGGTCTGCACAGTAGTAAAGCGTCTGGAATATCTGGGAGTACAGCAGGCTTACCAAAAAGTTGAAGGTCGTATCATTATCCGGGATCACGGCATAGAGGGCGCACTTTTTCTCGCCCAGTGTGTACAGGTCCATATCGTCATGGTCCGTGATCGCCTTGATCTGCGGCAGGTTGAAGGGAGCCAGCCGCACAGCGGCGCTGATCAGGATGCTTTTTGCCGTCTTGCCGGCGGCCTGCTTGAATACCCGGTATTGCCGCAGCGCGACGCTCTCCGGATCTTCATGCTCTATGGCACGAAATAGCAGATCCAGCGGCGAAATGTACTCGTCGTCATCCTCTCGGACCTCAGCATATTCCAGCACCCGCATGACCATAGAGAAATTCTGTTCATACTCCGGTGCCTCCTGGTGCAGCATGAGGATGATAGCTTGCAAAAGTGCCGTTTCGGATTTCGTCCAGAACGGGTCCGACTCATGGCTGCCCTTGGGCGTGGTCGCCTGGATCAGCGTGTTCACCAGCTTCAGCGCGTCTTTTTCATCCCGCAGGTAGCGGAATGGGTTATAGCCGTCGGACTGATCCAAATTGACGAGGTTCAGTACCCGGACATCGTATCCCTGCTGTTTGAGGTAGCCTCCGGTGTCTGTCAGCACCTCCATCTTCGGGTCTGTAATGACATAGTTCGTGTTTGCCTCCAAGATGTTGGGTTTCACATAGCCGCGGGTCTTGGCCGCGCCGCTGCCGCCAATGACCAGCACATTGAGGGAGCGTCGATGTTTATGTGTGTCCAGCCCCAGCCGGACATGGCGGGTCAGGATCTTATTCTGCTTTTGGCAGAACTGTGCGTTGACCTGTTTGGGAGAGCCCCACATGGCAGAACCATGTTCCTCGCCGTCTCGCGTCCTTCTCCCCTCCGCGTCATACAGACACAGACCCATAATGTAGGCGCCAGTGCAAATGAGGATGGACAGCAAACTCTTGTCCGTCCATTGGATCTGGAATGGATGCTCCAGCGCGGCGGTCAGCTTAGACAGCAGCTCCGGCAAGCCGCCGCTCATCGACTGCGCAATGAGCAGCGCTGCCCAGACGACCGGAAGGTAGAGGAAAAGGCGCAAAATCAGGTCGCTTTGTTTGGATGTTTGTTTCAGGCAATTCACCTCCGAGAGAACAAAATAACAGTCCCATCGGCGGATCGTGTACCGCCGATGGGACTGCTTCGGGTGATCTATAATGCTTATTTCACTTTGCCGTTTTTGCTTTTTTGCCGATTTTTCGTTCTGGTCGGGGCAGACTTCTGCTGCTGATCCAGCTGAGTCTTATAGCGTTCCAGGCGTTCCAGTACAGAAGGGCGTTCCTCACTCATCGTCCGGCTCTCGTCTTTGGACGAGGTCGAGCTGGGCACGGTAGCGGGCGAGTCGCGTCCCGACCGAGATCCTTTTTTTGACGGCACCTCCTGCCGCTGGTCCACAGGCGGCGTTACGGGGGCTTTGGTCTGCGGATGGTGATCCTGTTCGACCTGGGGTGCCCCCTGCGCTGTACGAGTCTCTCTGTCCTTGGACGGTGCCTCCCGCTGTGGTTCCTGCTGCTCCTGTTGTGCCTGCTCCGGTCGACCGAGGTATTGGATGCGGCCAAAGATCAGATTGGCGCGGTCGATCTCTGTGACCGGCATGATGACATCCACTACCTTACCGTGGCCGTCTGTATCCCGAATGGCGGAAAACAGGAGCTTCTGCTTTCCAGCGCGTTTGCGGAACTCCTGGTATTGCTCCGGGGACATGGTAAACTTGCGCACATCGCGGGTCTCTTTCAGCATCTTCGCAAGGTTGACCTTTCCGGAGATCGTCTTGTGGTTCTTCGCCAGCGCCATGCTCAGCGCCAGCACATTTTTGAGGGCGGAGCCGCCCAGTCGGACAGCTACCTCGCTGCCGGATAGCATCATGCGTACCAACTGGTCCGCCGCTTCACCGCCTCCGATGTTCATGTTCCTGCACCTCCTTCTGGTGTTCATCTGTGTTCTGAATGTCCTGCTCCATGGCAGGAATTTGCTGTCTGATCTCCTGACAGAGCTTCAGTTTCCGGCGCTCCGCCCGGATCTCACGATTCAAGCTCGCCAGCTGCTCATAGATCTCGGCTTTTTCTTCTGTCAGCCGTTCCGCGGAAATGCCGCATTTCTCCAACTGCTTTACAGCTTCCATGTATTTCTCGAACTCCGCTTCCATACCGGTGAGCCCTTCTTCGTAGAGCGCCTTGCTGGGAGCCAGCGCCTCTGCGTCTGCCAGTGCCGTGTATAGGTGCTGCCGTCTCTTTTTCCGCACATTGAGGATGGTACGCTGCTTCATGAGTTTGGCCAGCGATCCCTCTGTGCGGGACTGAACGGCATCCATATCCGCCTGCGTGACGATGTTATTTTCCCGCAGGAAGACAAACTGTACCTGATACTGTTCGAAGCGCATGACCTCTTGGCGAAGATGGGGTGTCATGCGAGGTGGATACTGCCGCTGCCCGATCTTGCCCAACAGGTAGAGGTAATGGATATAGAGTGCGAGAAAGCCGGTGTACTTGGGATGCTTTCGGTAGGATCGATACTTCGGCCGCTGAATGACAGCAGGGCGATGGCCTGCCTCGATCTCTGCCAGATTCCCTTGAATGGCGGCACGGATACCATCTTCAGTGAACAAAGGGTCCCGTCTGCCGGGATACATGAAACGCTCCTGCCCGCGCAGGCGAAAACCCAAACGATCCCCGTGGCGTATCTCATAGCCCATATGCTCCATGAGCAGGAAAAAGTGTCCGAGATCGTTTGCGTCCTGGATGGCCGTCCGCAGATCCGCTTCCAGCATGGAGCGAAAGGTCGGCTGTCCTTTGGACTGACGAAGCCACTCGATATAACTGACTGCTTTAGACGGCTCTCCTGTCATGATAACGGACAGTCCATGCTCCCGGCACAGCCTATCCGAGATGCCCCGGATCTGCTGATAGTAGCTCCGGGCATTGCTGTGATATTTCTCGCCGGTAAGCTGGTTTACGGAATTGAATACGATATGGGCGTGGATGTGATCCCGATCTGTATGGATGCCGATCACCGCTTGATATCCCGGCAGATGCTCTCGCGTAAATTCCTGCGCGATCTCCAGTGCCAGTTCCGGTGAGATCTCGCCGGGGCGGAAGGACTGGATGATGTGATAGATCTGCACTCCATCCGTTTTATTCCAGCGGATCTTGGCATCCTGCATCTCAAAGCAGGCGCTTCTGATCGAGCACCCCTGCGCGGCAGTCAGCACCTGTTCCTCCGTCTTGTCTCCGTTGACCACATAGGCAATGGCCTGAGCCAAACCGCCTCTGCGGGCAAGGATCTTTGTGACTGCCATTACTGCTTCACCAGTTCTGCCATTTTTGCCTCTATCGTCCGCATTAGGAATTTCAGTTCCCGGACATCCTCTTTCGTAGCAAAGCCGGCATTGGCTTTGCGGACGATCTGATTGATGTTATTGCCGATGTGGTTGATCTCCACATACAGATCGTGGAGTTCCTGGGGCGGCCGCTGGCGGATGGTAACGCCGCCGATCATTTCCCGGACCGCCGCGCTGACCGGCAAGCCGGAGACGGCGCAGATCTGCGACAGCTTCCTGCGCTCCGCGTCGGTCAGCCGGACGGAGATCATGTGTGTTCTTCCGGGCATATCGCCCTCCTTTCCTGCGGCGCTGCCGCAAAATCTTCCGCCCGCAGGCGGCATTGGGGACTGGGGCAAGCCCCAGCAAGCGCGTTTGTCATACAAACGCTATGCTTGCGCCAGCGCCGCCCACGGCGGCGTTGGCTTTCGCCCCGCTGCGCGGGGCTTTGTTTGCAAGCGGTATGGTGATTGCAATATTGGGCGGGCGCTGCCCGCTTCCTCGTAAAAAGAAATCAGCGTTCCGGGACAGAACGCTGGCGAAGGCATTTTTCATTTGCGTGTTCTACCGGGATACCGTCCAGCACGAGAGCTTTCTTTTCGGGGATAAAGGCCGCGTACCTGGCATATCCAAAACCTTCGGACTCCACCAGCAGGCCGGTGTTCGCATCTCGGCAGGTCACGAACAGGCAGAGAAATGTTTCTGTTTTCCCATCGAACCTCATATCCTCCACGTTCCGGGATATGAAGGAAACATCCCGCAAAAGCTCGTTCATGTAGCGGTGGTACTGCTTGGCTGGCAGTTCGATCACCTTCGTGATTTGAAACCGCGCTTTTTCAGGAAAAGGTGCTTTATCTACCAACTCCCGCACACTGCTTGCTTTCCGATAAAAACTTGCAAAATTTTCTGACATACTTCTCTCCTTGTGGCAGGGTGTTTTCTAAACACCCTCATAGAAAAAACAGGGTGTCAAAATGACACCCTGCCAGTCGCTGTTTGGCCATTAGCCCAACACTGGTATTTATCTGGATCGCTCCTGCTTTTTATTATAGTTTTTGAACTTGCTCTCATCATCCAATGGCCTGCGCTCCTGTTCTTTGGGAAAATCGACTCCGTCGATGCAGTCATCGTAAACAAAAGTCTTTAAAGCAGACATATCATTCGTTTCGTAGAACCGAACCAGCAGCTCTTTGAACCGATCCTGTTTTTCGATCGGTACGCTGATCACGCCGCATCCGTTCTGGATCATCACCTGATTCGCTGCCAGCATACTCGTCCGTTTATTACCATCCGGGAACATCTGACGACGCATCGACCAAAGCATAAGCGTGATCGCTCTATCTGTTGCCGCTGGAATATCCATAATGTCTTGTAGTTCCTCTTTGATTTGAGACTCGATCGGCATATCCGGCACCCAAGAGGTCCCGCCCATGCGTACAGGGACTTTTCGCAGGTATCCAGAATCATAAATCAGATTTGAGCCAACAACCTGATTCAAGTGACAAATGCGGGTAATGTCTATGGGCTGGTCCACTCTTTCGAACAATAGCCGCCATGCGTGTTTCAGGTTGTTCACTGTGATCACATCATCTCGCAGCATCCCGTTTATCATACCTCCGTCGCAAACACTCTGCGTCTGATGAAATGTGATGCTTCGGCCCTCTAAGCAAGCACTTTCCCAAATATAATCGACGACATTTCGCTTTGCGACATATAGGTTCTGCTCCACCGTCATCCGGTACTTATTATGAAGAGTCATTGCTCGGTGCGATCCTGTACATCTTCTTGAATTTCGCTCAGTTCGATAACATCATCCCAATCTTCCGCACTTCGCCTTAAATAGTCGTGCCCGCCATCTACTGAGCAGGCTCCGCAAGAGCAGGTCTTGGAGTCATGTACGGTAACAGATTCGATAATATCGCCGCACTTTTTACATTGTATCATGTTTCGGATTATCATAGCCTGTCCTTTCCTGACACGATACGGTATGCTATTACCGTTCGCCAAATTGCCTTTTCTTTTCTCGCTTCAACAGCTTCTCCATGGAAAAATCGAGGATGCGCTCTTTTCGCGTCTGCAACATAGTCTTATAGAATTGCTTTTGCAGATCCGAAATGAACGGAGTTTCATCCACGATGCGGAATATCTCATCCATGTTGATCCGTGGGAGTATCCGTTTCAGCACACCGTTGCAATCTGTGCTTTTTAACGAAGAGATAAAATCAAAGTAGTTGATCCGCTGACTATTGATCTTGACTCTGGAAAGCGGGAGAAACAACGCTCGTAGATCTTGCTGCTTATCTTCCAAGGCGCTCCGCATGGTGGTCTCATCCGCTTGCGGATACAAGCTTCTGCTGCAGCCGAACACGGGAGCGAGGGTGATTGCGTCCGTTTCCGTGTTATAGAGAAAGCCCCAGTTTTCATTGTTTCGGTTTTCATTCCCGATCAAGGCGTCTACGATGAACACATCCCAAAAGTGTTGCTTCAGGAATGCAGGTGGGAATGCGGCTTGCATCTCCATGACTTTCATGATGTCCGACAGCTCGGTACTATAACAGCTATGCCCAGAATCGATCACCGAATTTTGCAAAGAGGCGAAGTCCTGCAGAACAACTCTGGGGGAAGTGAAGTCTTTGCAGGCAACAACGACCTTTTCCATGCCGTTCTTTCGGTAAATGCCAAGGACTGTTTCCTGGGCGCAGATTCCAACGCTGTTGAAAATATGGCTGCCTATATACTCTGCAATACTGCTGTTGGCATGGCTGGAGTTCTTATCCTTAGACGATGTTGCTGGAAACTTCAGCAAATACTGCTCCCCCTGATAGATCACGGCCCGCTTTGCACCGCTGCCACCTGCGTATAACTTGTTGCTGGTGGGGAGGTTCGTAAAGTCGATCAAGCGGCACCGCTCCTTCCTTAGATAGGTATTTTCTCTTTGCTTAGCTGCACCATATCACAATGAGTTTCCAATATCCACACATTTTGACGAACAGTTTGCACTGTCCCGGTGGCAGCAAGCTATTCTAACAAGAAAAGCCGGATTCCGAAGCGGCAGCATACTCCTGAGAAATATTATCGTTCTGGCCCGCCATGTTTGACAGACTCTTTTTCATGCTCTGGCTGGAGGCGAAGCAACTGCTGTACGCGCACTTGAATATGTTTTTCGATGGCCTTGAGACGGTACTCCGGTAGATTCAGCTTGGGATGGCGATGGAATGTGAAACCGATCAGCCGACGAAGCTGCCGTGCCTGCACAGGTCCCATCACTTCCTGACAAACACTTTCAAAGCTGACCCCGTATGCCGTGCCGCGAGTCCTGGCGTAGCTGTCTAAGTCTTTGAAATCGTCCGGCATGGCGAAGTTGAACAACGACAGGCCGTTATCGAAGATGGGGGCTGCGCCAATGATCTCGCCGCTGTGCTGATCCCGGAGGACTCCGAAGTTACCGAAATGCCGATCCTCATTATAGATCACGGCATCAAAGACAAGCATACTTTTTATTTGCTCATAGGCGTCCGCACCAAGGTCCTTATAATACTCCAGACAGGCTTTCAGTCCGCCTTCCCGGACGATCCGTCCGATGGGGATGTAAGCAGTGTCAATGTCTGTGAACAGCTTGCAGCGTGAGGCAGTGATCCCTTTCCAGTTCTCCAATTCGTAAGATACCGCATTCAGTCCCATCGTTTGGGCGATTTGGCTGGCGTAATATTCGCTGTAAGGCTCATTGCCTGTGTTGGCTGCTCCAAAGGTGCCGCCTTTGTACAGGTAGATGCCATCGTCAGGGATGAAGCGCCATGCTTTCGGAAGCATACCGTTGGTGGTCAACTCTGGGGATGTGGTAAAGGCAGCATCGCTCTGCCCGATGCCGGTGTAAGCCACCAGAGACAGGATCTCCGAAAAACGGTTTTCGTATAGATCGTACTGCTTGAATGTCCCTTCAAAGCCTTTGGGCACTACCCAATAGCTGTCGTTCAAGGACAAGCCCTTGCAGATATCGATGATCCCCTTTGTGTCGTTGACACTCAGTCCGAAGGTCTTCAGTATTTCGGACACATATGTGCGGTTTTTGGGAATTACGCGCTTTTGCAGCCATTTCAGCACGCCGGCATCCGTTTCTTGCATATCTAGCGGGAGTAAATGCCGCTTTTCTTCGTTGATCCACAGGATATGAGCTTTTAGGCCCTCGATGCCTTGCTCCGTCAGTGTGAAAGCCAGCATATCCGTGTCGTAAAGACGGAGGATATATTCTTGTTTCATGTGATCCGATCCTCGTATTATAAAAAAGTTTTATTTTATTATACCGATTTCCCTGTGCCATAGCAAGCCTTTTTGACGGACAGCATGGCGGGTCAAGTGGCTTTCTCCCGCCCTGAACGCTCCCTTTCTCCGGCTCACTCAGCATAGGTGGCAGGAAAGAGTCTTTTTAAATATGGATTGGATTCCACTTTACATCTGTGCTAATATGGGTTATCATATTAGCACAGATTGAGGTGATGCTATGAATGCTTATCAAATCTTAGATGCCCTGGTGCAACATGAAAACGGACTCCTGCGGACATCGGATGCAGCTTCGGCTCATATTTCCCGAACCACATTTGCTCAGTATGTGCGCCTGCGTGGCATGGAGCGAGTCGGGAACGGGATCTATTTGTCGCCGGATGCATGGAAAGACGGGATGCGGCTGCTGCAGCTGCGCTGTCCGCAGGTGATCTTTTCCCATGACACAGCGTTATTTCTACATGGTCTGACAGACAGGGAGCCTCTTGCCTATACCGTCACTGTGAAAACGGGCTATAACCCGCATCGGCTGCATGGAGATGGCATCACTGTGTACACCATCAAAAAAGAGTTTTATGATCTTGGCCTCTCGCAGGCAGAAACGCCGTTTGGGAACACCGTTGCTGTCTACGATCCGGAGCGCACGATTTGTGATGTGATCCGCAGCCGAAATCGGATGGAGATGCAGACGATCCGAGATGCACTCAGACAATATACAGCCCGAAAACACAAGGATCTGCGTCGATTGATGCGTTACGCACAGGCGCTGCACATCGAAACCGTTCTGCGAAATTACCTGGAGGTACTACTATGATAAAAACAGCCCGACAGCTCAAGGACCTAATCAATAACCTCTCCAGAAAAAATGCGGCAGACGCACAGCTTCTCATGCGGAACTATATGATGGAACGGTTCTTGGAGCGTGTTTCTCTCTCGCCCTACAAAGACAAATTCATTTTGAAAGGCGGCATGTTGGTCGCCGCTATGGTAGGTCTGGATGCCAGATCCACCATGGATATCGACGCAACGATCCAAGGTACGACCGTCGATGTAGACCAAGTCAGTGATATCGTGTCGGAGATCATTTCTGTCCATGTGGACGATGGTGTTTCTTTTTCCTTAAAAAGTGTTTCGGAGATCATGGATGAGGCAGACTATCCCGGCGTCAGGGTAGCGCTGGATGCTCTCTTTGACAAAGTTCGTACTCCATTCAAAATCGATATTTCGACCGGAGATGCGATCACCCCCAGGGAGATCCGCTATATCTTTCGTTTGATGTTCGAGAACAGATCCATCGAAGTCTTAGCTTACAATCTCGAAACTGTTCTTGCCGAGAAGCTGGAGACCGTTATTTCCCGCGCCTCTACAAACACAAGGATGCGAGATTTTTATGATATCCGCGTCTTACTGCAGCTTTATGGACCGACGCTGGACACGAACACACTGTCTGCTGCCTTATATGCAACGGCTCGAAAGCGCGGATCTGTCCAATTGCTGTCGGAAACAGAAGAAGTTCTTGTCGAGCTGCTGAGCAGCACTTATATGAAAGAACTTTGGGAGCGCTATCACAACAAATTCCAGTATGCTTCCGATCTGTCCTGGGATGCCGTTATGGATGCTGTACGCGGCCTTTGTGTAAAAGCAGGACTGGCAGTCGAACCGCCGAAGGATATTTCTTTGATCAAGCAGGCTCCCAAAGGAAAACCACATGGTGTTCCAGAACGGTGATCCGATTTATGCAACCGATTCTACCGCAGCATTGATCCGCTCCCTGGCCAGTTTGGCATAGGCATCGGTCACCTCAATGCCGGTGGCGGAGTAGCCTTCCAGCACAGCCGCCAGTACCGTTGTCCCGGAACCGGCAAAGGGGTCCAGGATATGGCCACCCGGCTCCGTGATTTTCACGATGTCCTGCATGAGCTGCAAGGGTTTCTCCGTGAGATGGATGCGGTTCTGCGGATTGCCATATTTGAACACCCCCGGCAGGCAGGGCACCGGACGGTTGATGGGCATATCTCCGTTGGAGCCCCAGACGATGTACTCTGCCTGCTGGCGGAAGCGCCCCTTCTGCGGGCGGCTGTTGCCCTTGTCCCAGACAGCGGTGCCTCGCCAGATCCAACCGGCCCACTGGAGAGCGTCTGTCGCCGCGGGAAGCTGCCGCCAGTCGATGAACATACACACTGGGGCACCGGGCTTGCAGACCTTTCGCGCTTCATACAGCCACTCAGCTGCCCAGCGGGTCCAGGATCGCTGATCCTTGGCGTCGCCGTCAAAGGGAGGCGGAGCATTCTCCCCCATGCTGGAATACTTCTTGGCGGTAGACTTGTTCTTTTCGGCTTGGGTCCGTCCGCCGGAGGCATACGGGGGATCGGTGATGACAGCATCGAAGGTGCCGGGCGCAAAGCCGCTCAGCACCTTCAAGGCATCCCCTTGGATGATCTCCCACTTCTGGTTATCGCTCATGCGTGTGATCCTCCTTCTTCTTGTTTTTTGTAGGGATATTGCCGGACAACTCCGTTTCCACATATTCGCTGATGATCCCCAGCGCTTCCTCGTAGCTGTGGCAGTCTCCGCCCATAATGCGTGTCTGCATTTCCTTTGCTTCCGCTGCCATGCCATTCTGCCGGAGGACTCTGGCGGCAATGCCCATCAGATGGAAGATGTTGCCGTCCTGCCCCAGCAGAGGGCAGAGGGGGCGGTTTTTTTCCTGCAGGGCAGATCGGAATCCACCCAGTCTGTTGGGAACATAGTCAGAAAGCCATGTGCCGCCGAATGTGCCGTGGGTCTGCAAGCGCCACATCGCCAGTTTCCCCATATCCACCTGAATGTTCTCGAAGGGGAACAGCAGATTGGTGAGTCCATCGTGCTGAAAAACCTTGACCGTCTCAAAGCGGCTGCCATGCTGCAGGATGCCGTCCTGCGTCAACAGGTCGTTGATGCCATCCAGCCACTCCTGTGCCTCGCCGCCGCAGCCCTGCAGCACCAGTCCCTCCTGATGCTCCATATCCCGCAGATCGTCTGCGGTGATCTTTTCAATTGGCATTTACCTCTCCTTTCTGCCGGAACGCCTAGGCGGTGTCCGGCCAATGGTTTTCTGATCTGTCATCATCGGGATTCCCAGCTTGCTGGCATGATGGATTTCATCCCACATCCCCTCCGTCCAGATAGGCCCATAAACATTGAGCTGCTGGCAGGAACCCAGAAGCTGCAGGGACATCTCCCGCGCCTTTGCATCCTGCTCCGGGTTGTTCGGGTCCGCTATGGGTGGGAACAGCAGGTGTGGGCAAACGGGGATATCTCCATCCGCAAACACCTCCTGCGCTTTCTGCCGCGCAAACTCTACATTGTTTGTCACATCGCCCCGCAGCGGAGCACAGATATAGACCAGCTTGGGGCCGCTCCGTTCCAGCTCCGGCGTGCGCTCCCGGAATGCGGACAGATACTGACCGACGGCATCCCGCAGAGCGGCATAGTCCGCGGCAGTGGGGTGATAGGCGTACCACTCCACTTTTCCGTAGTCATCCCACAGGTGGGGAATGACGCCGCTGCGGAAGTTCGGGTTGTTCGGCACCTGCTTTTTGCCCCAGACATCCTGAAAGCGCAGCAGCGTCCGGTCCACCACACCCTCCGTGCGGTTGAGCACCGTGAGGCGGATGGCGTCATATTGGCTGGAGATATGGGTAGAGAGAAACTCCGCCCGCACACGCAGGTCCTTTCCGAGATCTCCCACGCACACACGCCCGGAAAATTGAGGCCGATCCACGAGATCGCTGTGATCAAACAGCTTTCGCAATTCCTGCTCATATACGGTCATCGCTCCACACCTCGTTTCTTTAGCGTTTTTGTTTTCATGTGACTTACTTCTTTTTGCAGAGGTTTCAAGGTCTCACGCCCGATACCGCGGATCACGCTGCGGCTCTTGCCGCTCAGGACAAAGGTATCCCTTGTATCGTTGCGGACTTCCTCGCAGGGTAGGATCACGGCGGAGCCGGTGACGCGGACATCACCCTGTATCGTGCCATACACCTTGCAGTTGCCGGACAGGATGGGAGTCCCCATCGTATGGGGATCGTGAATGATCTGCGCGTTTCCGGAAGCCAGCGCTTTTCCGGTCATGGAGGCTCCGCGGAGATAGGCGTTGTCCTCGGCGCGGCTGTGACCGCTCATCACGCTGCCTTTGGAAATATAGGCTCTGTCACAGGCAATGGCATCGCCCCGCAGACAGGCATCCCGATCCACATAGGCGTCACCCGCTGCAATGGCGTCATCGAAGATCCAGGCGCCGTCGGACGGGTCGGTTTCCAGGTTACTTTCACTCTCCACAAAGCCGCCCAGATCCCCCGCTTTCACCTGATCGCCAACATCCTGCAGCGCACGGATGCGGTGCAGGAAAGGATAGGCTTCATGGACGATGTCGGTGATCTCATATTTCAAGTTGTTCGTTTTTATCAGCTCCTTCTTTATGCCGCATTTTCAAAGAGAGACTTCTGGGCATCCTCCATGCGGAAACGGGCGTCGATATCTGAAAATGTGCCTGTGCGGTTGAATTTCTCAGACACCTTTCCCGGCAGGGCCTGCAGTTCCAGCATCCGTTCCCACAGCTCCGGGTGATGATCATAGAGATGCCGCAGTTCTTTTCGTCTGGCGTTGGGACAAAACCAGCAGCCGCCCCGGTCGGTAAACGCATACACAGGAGAAAGCAGCCCTGCCTTGCGGCAGAGCTGCTTCGCATCTTCTTCTGTGAACTTGTATTTTGCCAGCAGGGACACCTGTTGACCCTTCAGGCGTGACAGCCGTTTTGGTTCATCGTAGGCGATGCCGATATACTGCACCGTGTCAGCAGGCAGGTTCTTTTGATACTGACAGATCGGTTTGATCTTGCAGTCGCGCTGGACATAACACTTTCCGCACAATGGGAAGGCTCGCAGCATCCCCTTCTTGGGTCCACGGGTGACCGTCCCTGTGAACAGATCTACATAGGTCTTCTCCGCGCGTAGGACACGCACTTCCACCCCCATCCGCTCCAGTTTGGGAATGGCAGTATGGTAGATAAAGTCTCTGTGTTCCGGTACCTCACCTGAAATGGTTTTATCAAACATCACCTCGCAGTAGACGGCTTCGTCCAGCGGTTCCCCATGCTCCAGCGCCAGCAAAATGGTAGCAAGACTGTCCTTACCAAAGCTGCAGCTGACGATGTGTTTTAACGCTGCGATACTCCCGCCTCCTTCGCACGGCAGGCACATTCCAGTACCTCGGTCATGTCCGTCTGTTCCCAAGGCGCGTCATCGTGCGTGAAATGACCGTAATTGCAGAACCGGCGGAAGATGGGTCTGTCCAGTCCCAGCGTGCCGATCATGCCGTCCGGCGTCAGATTGAATACGACACGGACAGCCTGCTCCAGCACAGCATCGGAAAACTTGCCGGTGCCGTGGGCATCCACCTCCACCATGACCGGCTGCGCCTTGCCGATGGCATAGGCGAGGCTGACCGTGCAGCGTTCAGCAAGTCCCGCCGCCACAATGTTTTTTGCGATGTAGCGGGCCATATAGGCGCCGCTGCGATCCACCTTGGTGCCGTCCTTGCCGGACAACGCACCGCCGCCATGGGGCGCAAGGCCGCCGTAGGTATCCACCATGAGCTTGCGGCCGGTGAGTCCGGTATCCGCTTCAAAGCCGCCCTCCACAAATCTGCCGGAAGGATTGATGAGGATATCCGTTTCGGCATCCAGCGGGAAGTTCTGAAAAGCGGGCTGGATAATATGGCGCATGACCGCATGGCGAAGTTCCGCCAGCTCCACACCATCCTCATGCTGGCAGGATACCACCACTGCGGCAACGCGGCACGGGACTCCAGAGCGGTATTCCACAGACACCTGTGCCTTGCCGTCCGGACGCAGGCCGGGGATGATGCCCTGCCTGCGGGTATCGGTCAACAGGCGGGTCAGTCGATGGGCCAGCACCACAGGCAGGGGCAGCAGCTCCTTTGTTTCATCGCAGGCAAAGCCGTACAGGATTCCCTGATCTCCTGCGCCGGTCTCCGTGCCGCCGCACACAGCTTCCGCAATGTCGGGACTCTGCTCATGGGTGATGACCTCCACCTCATAGTCGCTGCCGCCGTATCCGGCTTCCCGCACCGTTCTGCAAATAATGGCAGGGATATCCGGAATCTTCGCTGCCGTGATCTCGCCTGCGGCGATGATCTTTCCGGCTGTGGCCATGACCTCGCAGGCAACGCGGGCAGCGGCGTCCTGCGTAAGACAGGCATCTACCACCGCGTCCGCGATGGTGTCGCAGAGCTTGTCGGGATGTCCCTCGGTGACTGACTCAGCGGTCAGAATGCAGTTATCTTTCATATTCATGTTTCTCCTTTTTCATCGGTTTCTTATGTGCTTCCGGCTGTTTCGGAACAGAAAAGATCATTTCATGGCTGTATTTGTCCTTGTACTTTTCGATCTGCTGCTCCGTCAGCGAGGCAAAATCATCCTCTTTAAGACCGGCAACAAAAAATGTGCCGCAGACAATGTCATACGGCACACCGTGATCATCGGTCAGGGCGCGGTTCCACGGCAGGCCCAGCAGCTTGCCCTCGTCATTGCAGACGAGCGCCACCGGGTCATCGAAGGGGTAAACTGCCTGAATGGTGCCGCCGACCAGTTCCTGCATGGCAGAAAGGGTGTGGTCGATCTCCTGCACCGCAGGCAGTTCCATGGGGCGCACCACAAGGACTTTCATTTTTTCTGTGCTGATATGGGTTCCTCCTTCCCAAAAGAAAAGCGGCAGCAGCAGTTTGCACTGCCGTTGCCGCAAATGGTGATTCTTATTCTTTTTTGGATGCCAGTGTCCGGGTCTTCAGCAGGGCATTCTCCAACGCCCGATGATCTTCATGCTCCGGCCACCATTGGGGGCGCAAGAATCCCAGCGCCGCAGCCGCCCATTCATAATCGGCCCGTTCCAGTGCGCCGCCCAGCAGTCCCTGCCGGAATTTCCGGTGCCGTTCCCGCACCGCCGGGTCCACGCTGTCCCGGTCCAGATACAGTTCCAGAAAGCCGCCGATGACAGCGGCTTCCTCCATCGTGTAAAACATATCCGCCCCCCTTTCACAAACAGGGGTTATTGTAACACAGACCGTGGAAAATGAACACCTCTTTTTTCACTCCGACTGTCTGTTGCGCGGATACCGCGCCTGTGATACACTGTGCTCACGAACAAAAATATGAGGAGGCGGCTGTGATGATATGGTTTTGGGAGCTTTCATGGATGTGGAAGATGCTTGGCGCCTCGTTACTGGTTTCCGCGGTATGCGTCGCCGCGGCCGCGCTGATCGGCAAGGCGGCAAAAATCCGCCCCGGCAAAAAGGTTTTCTTGCTCGTTGGAATCTTGGCCTTTGTGATCTCTATTCTGGTGATCTTCTTTCTTGCACAGACGCCGGCGCTGCTCTGAGTTACCGCTCCGGCCCTCTGTTTCGCTCAGGCGCTCGCTTTGGCTTGTCAATCCTGCCGCTCCACACCTCGTCAATGGTCCTGCTCCACGCAGCCTGTAATGACTCCACCGGCAGGCCGTTGGCTTCAAAGCCTCGCTGGATCACGCGGTAATAATACGGGGACGGCAGTGCAGGCTGGCGGCAATAAGGCTCTGCCATGATATAAACCATGACTGGGATCTCTGCACCGGCCGCGTCTTTAACAGTCACGGTTTCTTTCGTGTAGTGGCGGGGATACCCCTCATACCGATCCAGAGACTGTTCACAGTTTGGCGTGATCTTCCACACCAGTCCGTGGACAGTACTGCCTTTTTTCGGTGCAACGGTAGCGAAGCCGCTGCCGCGGAAGCGCAGTTCGTAGTTTTCCAGCCTGACCGGCCCCACGATCTCGGCGTCCGGACAGCGCTGCGCCATCTGCTCCAGATCAAGGTTGCTGCCGTAGGCAAAATACAGGTTTTCCTCCACGTCACACCTCCAGCATCGTCAGAGCGCCAAAGCGATCCAGATGACGGAGCAGGGCTGCCGCCTGCGTTTCCACATCGCCATCCGGCAGCGGGCAGTCCATTCCTGTGGTGCGGATGACATTGTTCTGTACAAACCAGATGTAGGTCTCCACATCCGGGAACTCTGTGGGATCAAAGCTGAGATCCCGAAGCTGTTCCATGATCCCGGCTGCGGTCCCTTCGTACACGGTATCTTCAATTTGAATCTTCAAAGGCTTCACCTCTCCATTTCTCTGGATTTTTTCTTCTTTTTATTGGCTTCATAAGTATCCTTGTCATAGCGCCATGCCCGATTATGGAAAGCTTTTCATAATCGGGCTTATCGCTATCCATATAAAATGAAAAGGAAGCAGGAACTCTCCCGGTAAACAAGAGAAGTCCCCGCAAATTTCTTTTCATAATATTTAAGGACTCAGCGATTTCAGCCAATCCATCAGTTTGCTGTCGGATTGCCATGTACCTGTCTCTGGAACAGGGGTTGGATATGCCTGCTCCAATGCCTTTCGCTTCATCTCGGTGTCAGCACGAGCATATATTTCCGTAGTCTTAATGTCGACATGGCCTAAGATATCACGAATATAGACGATATTGACACCGGATTGAAGAAGGTGCATGGCTTTTGTATGCCGCAAAATATGCGGTGTGATTTTTTCGTGGCCATCAGGCGCATACTTTTGCAAAATATAAGTAATTCCTGCGCGTGTAAAAGATTTCCCTTGCGAATTCAAAAGTAGCCGTTGAGTTCGTCTTTCTGGGCTGGATAAGTTTTGCCTTTGAACATAAGTTTTCAGCAGATCCGCCGTTTTTGTTGAAAGTGGGACCTCCCTGGATTTGTTTCCCTTCCCTGTAAGTTGTACACGCGCATACCGTCCAAAGTGTATGTCTCCAACAGTCAGATCCAGCAGTTCGGATACCCTTGCCCCTGTATCATAGAGCAAGCAGAGTATAAGCAGATCTCGAAAACCTTTTTCAGTAGAAGGCTCTGGTTTTTCCAACATTTCCTTGATTTCCTCATATGAAAGATACTGTAGGACTGGCGTTGGACATTTTTTCATGGGGATCTGGAGGATTCTCTCACAGCTGTAAATATAGCGCGAATTTTCTCTGCGAACAAACTTGAAAAAGGCTTTTATGGCAGACAATCGTTGGTTTCGTGTTGAGGCGGAATTCCCCTGTTTCTCACAAAGCCAGTTTAGGTATCCCTCAATTAAGTCGGGTGACAGGGCCTCAATCGTAATTTTGCGAACAGGCAATCCGCATACTTCCTCACAATACAGAAGCAAACGGGAAAAAGCTGTTTCATAGGAAGCGAGTGTATTGTCACTGACTCCGCGTTGGCATGGTAAGTAGGAGAGCAAATATTTGCTGAGTAAAGACGCAAAATCTGTAGTTCTCACAACTCCACCTGCTTTCCAGGAAAAACATCAAAATTAGCTTCCATTGCAGAAACGATATGAGGAAATGCCTCTGCGGTCAAACGCAGATACTGCTGTGTCGAGGAGAGTCCTACATGACCCATGTACGCGGACAAATACGGAAGTTTAGCATTTAGATCCTCGCCAGCCTCAGCCCACTTCTGCAAACAATGAACCGCGAAAGTGTGACGTAAGTCATGGATTCTCGGACCTTTTCCTTTCCCACCGTAAGATATCCCTGCATAGTGAAGCGTCTGCCGCCATGCATAGTGAATTGTGTGTGAAACGTAGTGTTCGCCCTTTGGTGTCTGAAAAAATGCTGTTTCGTCTTTTCTATGATGCCCCACACTTGAAACATATTTGGAGCAGCAATATGTTAGCGATTCAGACATTGGAACCAGGCGTTCTTTGCCAAATTTGCTGTTTCGTATATGTAGGACACCTTGCTCCAAATTGACATCCGCAATAACAAGATTCAATGCTTCTGAAACCCGCAGACCGCAGCCATAAAGCATTCGGAACAGCAAACTCATCACATAAACGCGCTGCGGAGAAATCGGTGTGTATGGAAGTCCATCTGCGGCTGCAAATAAGCGTACAATCTCACTATGGCTAAAAATATATGGTACAAAGTTGGATTGAACCCTTCGGATATCCCTGTCAACATATGCGTCTATGCCAGTTTTCTCTAAGTGCTGCATGAATCGCCGGATCTCTGTGGCACGGTAATAATGGTTGCGAGGACTTTCATTGATATCCTTTTCATTCCAGCGCTCAACCGCGCTTTTGGAGGCATGATCCAATGGTTCTCCGTTTGCAAGACACATTCGTAGAAAGCGGAGCAGCATACCCATCGGTTTCTGAACCTGCACCCCGACACTTTCCTTTTCCACCAAATATTCATGGCATCTTTCGGACAAAGCATTTTGGAATCCAGCCTTTTCGCAAAATTCAGCCAATCCAATCATAGCAATACCTCCACATCCAATGCACAGTCTCGAAGATGGGTTACATCGACCTGCAAATACTTTTTTACTGTATCGGTTGAGGTATGGCCTAAAATGTTTGCAATGGTTGAAATAGGAATGTTTTCCTCCATGAGTCTCGTTGCCAAGGTGTGCCGCAGCGAGTGCATACCCTGCTTGCGCTTGGATAAATTAATCTTTGCCATCTGCGCATAGCGAACAATGATGCCGCTCAGAGAAGACGTATCTGAAAAAGCCATGATGGGAGTCCGCCCTGTCAAAAAAACGTTCTGTATATCAGTTTTGGGCCGTCCATATTTTAAGTAATCAATGATTGCCCAGCCAACATCATCAGGCAGCGGCAAATCGACACGCTTTTGCGTTTTGGATTGTACAAAAGACAGTCTGCTATTCTCCCAATCTATATCCCCAAGGCACAACGCACGGATATCCCCGACACGAAGTCCAAGTTTTGTTACAAGCAGCAGAATTGCATAATCTCTTTTCCCCATAGGATTTGCCCGATCCACCGCAGATAGCAGCTTATCTACATCTTCATGTTCCCACACAGATGGCAGAGGATTTTTGTGCAACGATCGTTTTGCCGGCATATTGCGGGAATAATCTTCGCTCACATATCCGTTATGAAACAGGAACTGCAAGAAAAGGCTTATCGTGCGCCTGTGGTGCTCTACCGCATCATCGCTTAATGTAATAATTGTGCCCAAGAATCCAACTACTGTTTTATAAGAGATCTCAGAAATGGCAATCTTGTTTGAGTGCAGGTAGTTGAAAAATTTACGCAGATCTGCTTGCCACCTGTATACAGTGGCCTCTGAAGTGCCTTTGCTCCGGCAATCATCTCCAAATTTATCACTCAGATATTGGAATTCTGGCGTGAGTTGGAGGTTTCCCTTTAACCGTCTGGCACGGAAAAATGAGCCATGTGTATGAAAGTCATTCAGCAGTGCAATTGTTCTCCATGCATATTGCGTGGTACATGGCAGCTCGTGGACAAGGCGTCCGTCGAACTCAACAGGATAATGCTTTTCAAGAAATTGCTTTCCTACATAGGAAGAATAGCATTCGATTCCCAGGTCTGCTCCAAATGTGAGCAGTCGTTTTGTTACTGTCCTAAAATTTGAAAGCCGGGATTCACTATACCCGGCTGCGACCAACGCCTGATCAAAGGCAGCGGTCAGTTCCTGCATTGACTTCGTGTTGTCCATGTAGATGCCTCCAAAAATTATTATGCAAAGAATGCACTCTAATTTTACCTGCTATCTCTTACTTTGGACAGATTCCTTTTCATTTTATATGGATAGCGATAAGCCCGATTACCCTCCAGATTGGCCAGCAGATGATTGCGGGTATTCTTGAACTCGTCACCGTTGAGTCCCAACCGCACCAACCAGACGCGGAAGGTAAACAGTTCGTTGTCGCTATGGGTTTTCCGCATAACGGTGCTGCGCTGGCTAATGGCTTGAGCAGACATGGCAAGGCATAAATTCACATAGGCCGCGACCTTTCCGGCATGGAGCGTCGAGTTGAAACAACGCCACTCAACGGTTCCTCTATAAAACACAGAATGCAGATTCAGGGCATAATAGCGGGTCCAGTTATAGTGGTCTGCGCTGCCGTTATCCCCCTCATACCAGATATTCTCCAACTGCGTCAGATCCCTTGTCTCATCCGACGAGAGCCTGCGTGCCTGCTTCAGCATGGGTTCCCGCACCTTCTGACACCAGCGGGACGCCCGGCTTTCATTGACCTGCAGCGCTTTGAACAGGATATCCTCCTTGGAGTACATGATGCTGATGAGGTTTTTCAGACTCTGCCGGTTATGATTGGCTGCGTCCACATGGACATGGATGCCGCAGGAGCTGTTGGCCTTGGCTCCTGCGTGGCGTACCTGCCGGACACATTCCTGCAGCTTGGGCAGTTCCGCATAGGTAAGCTTTGGCGTTACCATCTCCACGCGGTATCTGTAGTCACCTGTTGCACGATAGCCGCTGCCGATCTTCTGCTCCCCGTGGATGCTGGAGTCACTCATGACCGTCCACTCTTTGCCGTCCCGATCCGTCACACACCATTTATCGTAAGCGCCGCCCACATAGCGGGCGTCCGTTGCAAAATACGCGGCCAGCGCTGTTGCCGCCTGCTCACGAGTGATGCCGGTCATCTCTACTTCAACGCCGAAGTATTGATCCTTCATTCCGATCATGCCGCGGCCCCTGCTTTCAATTCCTCGTCCACTGCCTGGATACGCTTGGCAATCGCCTCAATTACATTGACGGTGACACTGTTGCCCGCCTGCTTATAGGCCTGGGCATCGGACTGGATGGCGAGGATGCGGTCGATCTGCCATTCCTCAAAGCCCTGGAGCCGCAGGCACTCACGGGGCATGAGACGGCGGATGCGCCCGCCGTTTTCCACGATCCCTTGGATACAGCTGGTTTCCAATGTATGGGCAATATCACGCCCAACGCGCCCGCGGCGGGTGTTGCTGCCCGCGTAGCCCAAGTCTACCGTATCGCCGGGTTGAGCCTCCTTGTACCCCTTCTTGGTCGCCTCCTTGATGAGCAGGACACCGGAGCGCTCGCCTTTACGGTTGGACAGTGTGGTCTGTCCATACCGGGCGGTGAGACAGCGGGCAGCGTCCGTTTGCTTTGGATGCCCGCTGCAAAGGTCTACCAGCACAGCGTTTTGTGTTTGGTTCCGGTTGATTCCTCTGAAATCGCTGGCGTTCAGCGGAATTGCTGTATCCCGCTTTCCGACGATCCCATCTTTCCGGTTAAAGCCCACCAGGTATAATCCGGTCTTCCCGCCCATGCCGCCTGCACTGGCAGTCTGGGTGCAGGCTACTCCGTCCGCGTCATAGATCCGGGAGCCTTGCGGCCCTCCAAGGACTTGTACAAGAGCTTTTCCACCTGTGCCGAAGACAGGTAATATTTTTCCGGCGCATCGGGGATCAAGATATCCGATAAGGAACAGCCTTCGTCTTGATTGCGGGACTCCGAAACATTTGCTGTTAAGCACAGTCCATTCGACATGATACCCCAGGTCATCCAATGCGGAGAGGATGACCGAAAAGGTTTTCCCTTTGTCATGCGATAAAAGGCCGGGAACATTTTCAAGCAGCAGATACGCAGGTCGTTTGGCTTGAGCCAGTCGGGCGATCTCAAAGAAGAGAGTGCCTCTGGCGTCGGCAAAGCCCCGTCTGCGGCCAGCCTGAGAAAATGCCTGGCAAGGGAATCCTCCGCAGATAAGGTCGAAGTCCGGCAGGTCTGCGGGATCGAGTTTGGTTGCATCGGGATAGTATCGTTCCTCCTTTCCCGGTTCGTAGATCGCTTGGTAACTGGCATTGGCGTGCTTGTCGATCTCGCAGTGTCCAACACACTGGAAACCGCCCGCGCGGGTCAATCCGGATCGGAAGCCGCCAATGCCGGCAAACATATCAAAGTATCGGATCAGATCGTATCATCTCCTTCCTGCAGCGCCGCAAGAAAGCCAAGGACATCGTCATCGACATCCCCGGTCTGCGGCGCTGCTTGTGCGATTTGGATCTGGCTGCCCTGCAATTCCTGACGGATGACCTGCCGCACAGCCTCCAGCAGTTCCCGCTGCTCTCTGTGTTCGCAGATCATGCGGCACACAGCGGCGGAACGCTGCCCGGCGGGGATATCCATCAGCTTTTTCCATGCCCTTTGTTGGACAGGGGAGGTCATAGAGAAGGACAGATTCAGCCGTTTTTTGTTACTGCTCATACTTTTGCGCCATTTGTTCCGTCAGTCGTTCATATCCTTTGGCGTTCAAAGACACATCATCCAAAATGATAGGACGGCACAGGCCGTCCGCAGCGGAGACATACTGCTTGAGCAGAGCCGCACCACCACCCAGAAATACAGCGGGCATAGCTCGGACATCCAGGCCGCTCTCCGCGATGGCAGAGAGCAGGTGCTTGGTGTAGTGCTCCGCCTCCTGACGGATGATCTTTTTCGCATCCTCATCCATGCGGCTGGCATCGGCTCGAAGAACGCTCTCGATCTGCGCCGCTGTCATAGACAGGCCGAGGCTGCGGCGGATCTGTTCGCTGATCTCATCCAAACAGCGGATCATCCCAAGCTCCATACTGCGGCAGGTGGCAGCGTTGGGAATACGATCATCCAGCCGCATGAGATCCACCGTCCAGCCGCCGATGTCCGCAACGATGATGGACGGCTCGTCCAGCAGTCCGTTCTGCGTCAGCACGGCGGCGTAACCCTGCGGGAACAGAGACACTTTGGAGATTGTGACGGCATAGTCCTGTCCTTCATAGCGGAAGGACACCGGTTTTCCGCCCCGGCACAAGTAGTCCTGGAACGCTTTCTTATCCCTGCCGAAGCTGGTGAGCGGCAATCCGGCTGCCAGATGGATGTCCGCTGCCGTTCCGGCATTGCGGTATGCCAGTTCCTTTGCGATGGCGGCCAGCGTAAGAAGGTAGTAATCCTCCGTCTGTGTCTTATTCTTTTGGATCGGCTGGCGTCCGCTGCCCACCACATAATATTTACCGCCGTATTCCAACACATCGTTCAGCGTATATGGCTCATGCTCATAGGCCACCAACCCGGTCGGAAAGGAAAAATGCGCGGTTTTCATGGCAGCGTAGCCATGATCCACACCGATGATGATAGATTCGCTCATCTGGCCTCACCTCCGCGACGATGCTGTTTCTTTTTGGGGGCCATCTGTTGCTGGTCATACGCCTTTCCGGCACGGATGAGATCCCGCATTTCCTTTTGCTGCACATTCCAGCGCGTTTTTCCATCCCAGCCCGGATGCGCCGCGCAGAGCCGTGGCAGGTACTGTTTCAGCTCCGGTCCCTCTCTTGGGAATTCTATACCGCCTTTGTAGACGATATCCTGTTCCAGTTCTGCCAGCAGCGTTTCATACCTTGCCCGATCCGTCTGATCATAGGCGCTTTTGCCGGTGAGCTGCTCATAGGCTTGATCTCCTACATAACTGAGCGTCTCAAAGCAGCAGTCCCCGTAGGGGATGACCTCCGCGAGAGAGTCCGGGTCTGCCAGCGCCGACAGATAGACCTCCTTGCCTTGGGCAATGAGCCAGGCGCGAAAGTCGATAAAGCCGTCATCGCTGCAGCCATATTCCTTCATGACCCCGGCGGCGTCCCACAGTCCAAACTTGTCCGCAAGGTCTTCATAGGCATTGAGGGTGTCGTGGAAGTTCTGAGCCTGCTCCGGTCCCATAGATACCAGACGGTCTTTCAGGAAGTCCATCATAGCGTCCATATCCTGTCCGCAGGTCTCCTTTGCACTCTGGATCAGCTTCCAGAAGGTATCTTTGTTGATCTCGGTGATGTTATCGTTCATGTCCCACCTCTTTCACTTCTTTTTCCTTTGTTTTCAGGAGATGCCCCAACCCCATGCGCCCCAGTGCGTCCTTGTAGATTGCTTCACGAAACGCGCGGTATTCCGGTGTAGTGGTGTCCACTTTGCCGAGGATGGCCCGTTCATAGGTGGTGCCGGGGACGATCTCCCATGTGACGGCATCGAAATGAGCTGCTTCCAGATAGCGCAGAAGGGTATGTCCGTCCGCTACCTCAAACGCGCCCCGGTTATCTTCATAAGGGAAAGCGTCATAGGGCTGGAAGCCAGTGATCCGCTGCGCGGCGTGATACAGCCGAAAGCCATCCTCATCCAGCTGTGCTGCGAATTTACAGTAGATATCCGCCGCTGACAATTCACGCCGCTTCATCCGAGGTCTCCTTTCTCACCCAAGAAGCGAAGCGTTCCAAGAAGCGAACACGCTTGCGCACCTTTCCGGCAGACACATCCAGTCCGTTCATCTGCGCCTGGATGCGGTGCCGAATGGCCTTCAGCTTCTGCGGATCGTTGCAGCAGTCCACGATGACATACTCGCCGCCGCTGGCGGCCAGCACCTCACGCTTGCCGGTCTCATCCCGAATGGTGGACATGAGACGCTGGCCCAGCCGCTTCCGATAGGCGTCCTGAAGCGCATCAATATCTCCGCAGATATCATGCTTTTTCAAGATTTCCGCGATCTCACCGGAAGTGATTTTCGTTTCGGCAGACAGCTTTTGCAAAATCTCCGTCTGCGCGTCAGGCGGGATTCCCGTCCGGCTGGGCATCGTTTTCCTCACTTTCTGCATCGACACACCTCCAATCCGCAGGCAGGATCTTCTGCTCGATGATATCGGCAATGGCGGCGAACACCTTGGCGATCTCACGGGACTCCTTCACGGTGTCCTGGAGTTCTTCCAGCGTCATGCGGGTACCTTCCGTCCAGCAGCGGACATCTTCCTCGGCGGCAGTCAGAAGAGAAGCCTTTTCGTATGCCTTGCAGAAAGTGTTTGCAACTTTGCCCCTGCGGTCGATCTCCGCATTTTGCTGTTTGAGATCCTTCTTCGCCTTTTCATATTCCAGCAGCTCCGCGGCAGCCTGTTCCCGCTGATCCTCCGGTACATCCTGAAGCTGGCGGGTCAGGTCATAGCCCTTGTTGATGGACAGTTCCTTTTTGTCCAGCGCCTCCTTGATGGAGTCCGGGGCATTCTCATCGATCTGCATGACCTTGCCCATGGTACGCTCGCCCAGACCGACCGCTTCGGCCAGCTCTTTGCGAGTATCTACCGCGTCAGAACTTTCCGGCAATGTTGCCGAAAGGTCTGTGCGGGTCCCCTGATTTGCTCTGGCCTTGGCTTCGATCTCTGGTTTTAGCTTCAGGGCAATCTTGCCCAGCTCCCACTTTTCCAGATTGCGGCGTCCCTTCTGGGTATCCAGCGCCCACTGCTTGGCCTCCAACAGATCCTCAAACGAGAAAACGGCCATCGTGTACGGCAGGCCATGCTTTTCACACAGCGCCTGACGGTTGTGCCCGTCGATGATGGCCATGTCCTCATTGACGATGATGGGAGAATAACAGCCATTGTTGACCAGATCCGTTTCCAGAGCGTCGAGCTGCTCCGCGCTCAAAGGCGGGAGCAGCTCGGCCATCTCCGGCAGGATCACAGGGATGCGTTCAGCGCTGGTATATGTGATCCCGGTATTTTTCATCAGGCAGCGACCTCGCGGACAGACTCATCTTCCAATTCCTGCGCCGTTTCCTCCACCTTGCGGGGAGAGAGGAACTCCACCTCGCTGGCTTTGATGAGGAAACCGGGCTGACGCTCCGGTTCGTCCTCAAAGGTGATGGTCTCGAAATCACCGAACGCCGCCAGCTTGCAGCCCTTCCAGGCAAACTCGGCGCAGCGCTCGGCCAGAGGGCCGCGCACCTTGATGGAGATAAAGTCGGTGAGCTTGTTGCCGTCCTTATCCTTATAGCGGCGGTCCGAGGCGATTCGCAGGATGGCGTAGGGCTTGCCGGTGGTCTCATTCATTTTCAGTTCCACATCGTTGGTCAGGTTACCAATGGCAGTGATCTTCAGCATAGTTCAGTTCTCCTTTTTTGTTTGATATGTTGTTGAATGGGATAGAAAAAGCGGCAGACGCTCCGCTTCGTGCGTCTGCCGCAGTTTTCATGTGAGTCAATAGCCCGTCTTGGGCAGTGTGGGAATGACAGGTTTTCCGTAGACCGTTGTGACCCAACGGCTGATGCCCTGTACCCAGGTGCCGCCATAAGTGCCGCCAACATCGGCTACATTGACGAAGGAACCTGCGGACAGCCCGGTCACCGCCTTGCAGTGAAGGTACGGTTTCTCTACCTGTGCGAAGCCTGCGGGTGCCTGTCCGAACACGAACATGATCTCTGTCACGCGCTCATTGGATGCCAGCTTCAGCGCCGTGGCCGATGCGGCAAGCGTATAGTTCTTTTGTGTAGACAGATTGTCGGCCAGTGTGCGGTGGCCGCCGCCGTTGACGCGGTAGACGATCTTATAAGTACCGGGTCTGTTGTAGGTGCCGGTCACTACGGTATCCAACCGCACCTGCGCCGGCAGCGTGTCGCGCCAGTAGAAATTGCTCAGGCTGACATTGGAGGTGTTGGCGATGCCGGAGAACGCATAACGCACCGGCTGTCCGGCCACGATCTCCTTCGGTCCTGTTTTTGTGATAGATACGCCGGTACTCAGGCTCTTGTCCTCCACCTCAAAGCGCAGGATCTGACCCTCGTATTCCAGATAGGCAGTCAGTTCCTTGTCATTGATACCATAATGATCCGGCGCCTTGATCTCTCGCACAAAGTAGCGGGACAGGGGCAGTTGCTTGGAAACAGCCAGTCCTCGGCTGTTAGAGCGAATGGTATCGACCACATTGCCTGCTTTGTCAGTGATCTCAAAGACTGCACCCTCCAGCAGTGTCCCGGCTGGCAGGCCGTTGGTGGGATTATAGTCGGCAGACTTTTTCACGATCTGGATCTGGCCTGTGATGGGCGTGTTCTTCCATGTGATCGTAGAAGTGCCGCCGTATTCCACATAGAAGGTTTTGACTGTGGTATCCAGCATATAGCCGTCCGCCGCCTGGATTTCCCGCACCAGATACTTTCCGTCCGTTAGCGTCTTGTCGATGTAGACATAGCCGTTCTGGTCGGAGGTGTACTGGCCGATGGGGTTGCCCTTGCTGTCCGAAACAAGGAAGGTCACGCCGTAAATGCCCTTGCCGGTCACGCTGTCGATCTTGTGGATGAGCATGGAGCTGGCCTGCGTGTTTTCAACGGTCAGCGAGGTCGTCTTTCCGGCTTTCACCTCAAAATTGTGGGGTGTCGTATCCAGCAGATAGCCTTTAGCCGCTTTAATCTCGGTGGCGGTGTACCAGCCGTCCGCAAGCTGCGGGAGCGTGATAATGCCGTTGCTGTCCGTGGTATAAGTGCCGATGCGCTCACCATTCATCTTGGCGATCTCAAACTGCACACCCTTGATGCGCTCACCGCTGTCCGCGTCCACCTTGATGATCTGGCCGCCGCCGATGGGCGTGTTGGTAAAGGTCAGCGTCTGTGTGTCGTTGCGGTCTACCTTTACAGTCTGCGAGGTGCTGTCCAGCACATAGCCGTCCGGCGCTTTGACCTCCGTTACCACATAAGTATCCGGTTTGAGATCCACCAGCTTGATCTGGCCATTGCTGTCCGTGGTGTAAATGCCATTAGAAGTGACCGTGCCGCCGTAGTTTCCGACAAACGAACCATCTGAGGTCGTGATCTTGAACTGCGCGCCGGGAAGCGGCTGCTTGGTCACGCTGTCGATCTTGTCGATGATAAGATCGCCGTGTTTGCCGTTGGAAAACTCTACTGTTACCACATCCTGCTCCTTACCGGAGAGATAGACGGTCTGCGGCGTGTCCTCGATCTCATAGCCTGTGGGGGCTTTCGTTTCCTCAACGACATAGGTTCCGGCCTTCAGCCCGGTGATCACGATGGTTCCATTGGCCGAGGTGGTGTATTCTCCGATGACCGTGCCGCCGGTGCCGGAGGTTCCGCCCAGATAGCGCACACGGAACTTTGCGCCTTGCAGCATGGTGCCGCTGTCTGCGTCCACCTTTTTGATGATGAGCGCTGAAAGGGGCGTGTTTTCAAAGGTCAGCACTTTGCCGGTGCCTGCCTGAATAAAGCAGTCCTGCGTGGCCGGGTCTTTGATGGCGTAGCCCGCTGCCGGTTCCACTTCGGTCACACGATACCAGCCGTCGCGTAGCTTGGTGATATTGATTTGACCGTTTTCATCGGTGAAATAAGTGCCGAGGTCATTCAGTTCTCCAGTGAAGCTGTTGTTGCTGGCATAGGTGATGTGGAACTTTGCGCCCTTGATAGGGTCTTTCGTAATGCTGTCCACCTTGTCAATGGTTAGCGTAGGCTTGGGATAATTGCGGAAACGCACCGTACCCGTTTTATTGGGAACGAGGGTGATAGTCTGCGGTTCGCTGTCCAGCAGATAACCGTCCGGCACACCGGTTTCACGCACCACATACACGCCGGGGTCAAGGGCGGTGAGCAGAGCCTCACCGTTGGCGTCGGTCTTGACGGTGGTGAGCGTGCTGCTGTCTGCTTTGTTGACGGTGAAGGTCACACTGGCCAGCGGTGCGCCCGTCACAGCGTCAGTCTTTACGATTTTGAGGTTGGGCTTCTTCTCGTTATTCACCACCAGCGTGCTGTCCTTGCCGGGAAACAGCTCTGCATGGTATTCCGTGTCGTTCAGCACATAGCCGCTGGGCGCTGCGATCTCCTTGGCCGAGTACACGCCGGGTTCCAAATCAGAGATAGAGATGCGCCCGTTGGTGTCGGTCACACGGTCGAGGTAGTGACTGCCGTCCTCGATCTTTGCGATCCTAAAGGTTGCACCGGCGAGATAGCTGTCGTTCTCCGCGTCGTATTTCACCACGGACAGAATAGGCTTTTCCGTGTTGGTGAACACGAAACGAGCATTTTCTCCGGCGTTGATCTGGATAACGCGCTTGTCATCATCCATCAGATAACCATTCGGCGCGGTAATTTCCTCCACGGTATATGCACCCGGCTCCAGTGCGGTCAGGTCGATCTCGCCGTTCTTGTCGGTCACATATTCTTTGGAGAAAGTGCCGCCCACCAGAGAAATGCGGAACTTGACATTGGTCAGCGGCTCCATCGTGCGGCTGTCCACCTTGATGATGTGGATACCGGGCTTGACGGTGTTGAAGAAGGTCAGTGTTTTGATACCGCCGCCTGCGGTCAGCTCGATCTGCTGCGGCGTGCTGTCCAACACATAGCCTGCACTGGTGGAAACCTCTTTCACCAGATAGGTTCCCGGCTGGAGGTCGGTCAGGCGGATCTGTCCCATCTCGTCCGTGGAGAACGAGCCGATGAGGACAGTATCGCGGGTAACTTCAAAGGTCACATCGGGCAGGACTTCGTGGGTCTGCTCATCGTACTTGGTGATGATAAGACCCGGTTTGGCCTGATTTTTCAGCACAAAGCTGGTTTCCGTGCCGGAGGTCACATTGACAGTGTAGGTCTGGTCATCCTTGACATAGCCGCCGGGGGCAGACACCTCGCGCACCTGATATGCACCGGGCTTCAGCTTGTCGAAGTACACGCTGCCGCCGAGGTCGGTGGTGCCGGTCTGGGTGACGCCGCTTTCGATGTGCTTGATCTCCACAGTCGCACCAGCGAGAGAAGCGCCGCTGTCCGCGTCGATCTTGTCCACGCGCAGATTGCCGTAGGGGGCATTTTCAAAGGTGACAGTCGCGGTATTGCCGTAGTCCACGAAAACGGTCTTAGTGGTTTCCGTGCCCAGCAGGTGCCACTTGGGCGCCGCTTTCTCTGTAATGACATACTGGCCGGAGAGGGTCAGCGGAATAATGATCTTGCCGCTGGTATCCGTGACAAAGCTGCCGAGGACCGTCCCATCCGGTGCCTTTACCTCGAAAGTTGCGCCAGAAAGGGGCGTATTCGTTCCGGTTTCTACCTTTTTGATGATAAGGGTAGTTTCTGTGGATGTTTCTGGTTCGTCTGGGGTATCAGACGGCGTGGAAGAATAGCGGCTGAAGGTAGACTGGCGGATTTCCGTCGTAGGATCGGTGTCGCACATATAGCGCTGGAGGGTGCCATACTTGCTGGTTTCCGCGCATAGGGCATAGTAGATGGCATACTTGTAGACATTGGCGTGGAGCGACATCTGCACCGCGCCGGTCTGGTCGCTTACGCTGTCCTTGGGGTACAGCACCTTGAACTGACCGGCATAGCTGGCACCATTGGGCGAGGTCCTGATTTTAGTGATGTCGTTGTTGTTCATGTCTACGATGCGGGTGCCCTCCGGCACTTCATCGGGCATGGTGAAACCGATGTCGATGTCGTAATCGCATACCCATGTTTCCGAATCCGCCGTGAACACCTGCTGCAAGTATTCTTTGCCATCCACGGTGACGGGATAGGCGGAGTCCTTGTCCGCCGTTACGGTGATGGCAGGCTGCGGCACACGGTTCCACCAGATACCGCGCTTGTAGATGTCCTTTGCCGCCGCCAGCAGTTTTTCGCCGCGTTCCTTCTCTACGCCGGACAGGGACGGGTTGACCGTCAGCCGATCAATGCTCCAGCCGTCGATCAGATAGCACCAGAGCGCCATCTTCGTGGCGTAGTACGCCTGATACTTATTGTCCAGCTTAAGTTCAGACAGACCACGATGGGGGTAGCCATTGGCGATGATGCCGACGATCTTCGGGTCGTTGCTGGCCTCGTTTGCAATATACTTGATGCTTTGACCAGGACCAACGGTCTGGGGCACACCTTTGATCGTCGGGTTGATGCAGTAGGCGGGAATCTCCTTGATCGCGCCGCTGGCCGACTTGAAATTGAAGTAGGTATAGGACAGGGAACGGACAACGCCGTTCATGCTGAGATAGGACATTTTATAGCCGCCGTTGGTGATGTTCACCTCGCCCAGCGCACCGCCGATGGTGCTGCTGGCGGCAAAAGCGGAGATGGGGAACAACCCAAGCGCCATCACCAACACAAGGAACATGGAAATCAATCGTTTTTTCAAGGTCACACCTCCAATTTATTGTGCTGCCGCTCGGACCATCCATCGGTACGAGGGCTGATCCATGACGCAGGTGTACAGAGTAAGGCAGTTCTCATCAGAAGCACAGGTTCCGCTGGTATCGGTGTACAACACCTTGGAAACACTGCGGACCGTGTAGCTTCTGGTGCCGAGCTTCGTCGTATAGGTGATGATGTTTCCTGTTTTCAGCGTATGGATCTTGCCGAAATGATTGGCAACGCCTCGGTTATGCCCCGCAAGGCAGACATTTCCGTCCCATATGCTCGTTTCTGAGAAGTGTCCCGCCCCTTTCCGCAGTGCGGCACTGTCTGTGCCCTGGTAGACCTTGACATTCAGACCGATGGACGGAATGCTCAAAGTTCCCAGATGATCGCTGTTGTAGTAGAGGTTTGGCGTGACCGCCGTAAAGGATGTACCGGTCCAACGATCCGCAGTCGAGTCAACCGTCGGATAACTCACTTCGCTGCTATCCGTTTTGACTGAGCTGATCAGTCCGCCGGACATTGCGCCGGGGAGCAGGTTCGGCGTCAACGGCTCGCCGCTGCCCGGCAAATAGCTGGTGGCCGTTCCGAAAACGGGCGGGATCAGGGCGGTGTTTTTCCCGCGATCCACATTGTTCGATTCCTGCTCATACACAGTTCCTTCACTGGTGGGCGTGCCGAACAGATAGTCCTCCGGCGCTTCTACGGTGTATTCCAATGCGCTGGCCTGTCCAACACACAGAGTACAGAGAACCGCAGCCGCGATCAGGCCGCAAAATTTCATTTTCACGATTCGTCCCCCTTTCTTTTTTTCTTTTTGATCCGTGTTGCCGCTCCGCCGAGCATTGCCCCCAGCAGTGCCGCACCGCCAAGCACAATGGGCAGGCGGTGATCCGTTTCTTCCACCGGCTGTTCCGCTTCCAGAGGCATACTGTCAAAGATCGCTGTGTAAACGACAGTATCACAGCTTGTTTTTGTGACCCTGCCGGAGTAATCCGCAGTGACCGTGTAACCGGTCACATACTGACTGCTGCTTTCGCCGGTGTACTGTGCGGTAGCACAGTAGCGCACCACGGCTTCGTCTGCTTCGGTTTGGTAAGCGCTGTCCCACTGGACATCTGCCAGCGTGAGGGTATGGCCATTGTCCTGAATCGTCTTGGGGATCAGAGCTACATCGGCATCCAACAAATTGGGATAGGTGCGCGTCGCTGAGAGGGTGCGTTTCTTTGTACCATACCCGTCCGCAGTTACCTTGACGCTGGTATGGTCCAGTGTCAGAACTCCGGTATGACCATCCTCTGTGGTGACCTCTTTCTGCGCGTCCAGTCTCTGGAGGATCTGCTCCATCTCTTTGGTATCGCTGGACAGCTTGACCGTTTCGCTGTGTTCTTTCGTATCTACGCCGATCTTATCCTCTTTCGTCATGTCCAAAAGGTAATACCGTCTGCCGTCGCGCTCAAAGTCTGCGACAGGGAGTTTTTGCGGGTCATCCGAAACGCTCAGCTGGTAGGTCTTTCGGATCATGGGATTCCCGGCGTCATCTTCGGTCATTTCCACCGAGGTGGGATAATACGAAGACTTATTTTCGGTTTTGGTTGCTGGCTGCTGTGTGGGATCTGCTGCGAAAGCAGTGACAGTCAGCGCTGCCGTCAGCACGAGCACGAGCGCCGTGCTGCGAACAAATTTCCTCGGTCTCATCGTGTTTTCCTCCTTGTTGTTTTTTCCGGCTATTGTGGATCGATCGCGTCATCGCCCCCTTTCCAGCACTTTCCTTTTTTGCAGGTACTCGTTCCAGTCCTTCCCGCTGCGGGGCTTCTCCTGTGATATCTCATATCCCAGTTCCGCGTATTTTTTTCGGAGCTGTTCCGCCGTTTCTTGTCCTGGTGTATCCATATCCAAACAAAGAACGATCCGCCTGATCTGAGGATTGTTCCGAAGATAGGTTCGCAAGGCGCCATCATACAGCCCGCACAAGGCGACTGCATTGCAGCAGCTTCGGTGGAGGGTGTAATAACTCATAAGGTCGATAGGCGCTTCAAAGACTCGGACTTGGTCGGAAACAGGATCGCAAGGGATAGCGAAGCCAATGTCTTTGTCACTGCCGGATACATCTCCGCGAAACCCTTTCCCGTCGCGGTCATAGGTGCCGCGCAGACCTGCATATCTGGCTTGTCCGGTGTGATCTCTGCCAACAAAAACGCAGTTGTGATGGACTGCATCCTCATACAGTGATCCGCTGTTCATAAACTGACGGATCACCTGTGTGGCGATGCCGCGTTTGCGAAGATAAGCGAATACGCGGCGGTCATCGGCATTGCGCGGAGGCAATGCAAACTGCTCTGCCGGCTTGTCCTGCTTGGTGACTGGTTTTGTTTTGACGGGAGCGTCTCTGGGTCTGCCTTGAAAGGTCAGCAGGTACTCTACTGCCTCCGGAAAAGACTGGTTGCAGAAATGCTGTAGGAAAGTGATCGCGTCGCCGCCGATGCCTTGAGAGTAGCGGAACCAGGTGCGTCGATCCTTGATCCGCAAGCTGTCCATTTCTGCGGTGGTGTAGTACCTGCCGATGCGTTTGACCTGATAACCCAGATGGGTCAGCAGCTCCGGTAGGTCGGTTTCTCTGGCAGTCTGCATTTCTGTGTCTGTGAAGCGTCTTTTGATCTCGCTTGTCATTGTGATGCCCTCCTCTCTGGTGAAACGCAAAAAGCCACCCAGGGCATCCGAATATCTCGGATGCCCTGGGTGGCTTTTCCCTAAATCGTGTTCTTTTGTTTTGGCTTTTATGTGGGCTTACACGGCTTTATCTTCGTTGGGGGTGTCCGTGCCTGTGGGGACGGTCTCGTTGGCCACACAGGGCGCGACAGGGGCCTCAGTGTGGGTGTTCTGCTCCATGGCGTTCTCAGCGCCTGCGTGAGTAGGTTCGGCACGAAGTCCTGCTGGGTGAGCTTTCCCGGTGCGGAGCGTCTCGCGCTCCATGTGACGCTTGATGCGCTGGAAGAGTTCCTCGGAGATTTGGAATGCCATGGTTCTGCCTTTTTATTCTTTTTTGCAGCCTTGGGGTTCGAGTCGCACCAGTCCATAAAAGGGTTCCGATGCATCTCTGAAATGTCGCCTCTCGCGTGGAAAAACTGATTTTCCGGAAAAAGCGTTTTTTCGAACTTTTCTCTGCATGAAACGGCGTTAAATATGCAAAAACACCGCACTTTCGTGCGGTGTTTTCGGTGCTGCATCTTTCATCAACACATTCTGGTGCCGCTGACCGGGATCGAACCGGTACGGTCAAAAGACCGAGGGATTTTAAGTCCCTTGCGTCTGCCTGTTTCGCCACAGCGGCAGGAAGCGGAAACCAGGAATTAGTATAGCACGCCCCGCCCCTCTCCGTCAAGAATAGGGGGGAAAGACCCGCATCACAGGGCTTTTTGCCGGGATTTTGCCACAAATTTGTCCATGTCCACAATGAAGCGCTCATGGTCTCCCCGGCTGACTATCTCATGCTCGTCTTTCACTTCGATCTGAAAAACCAGGCGGCGGCCTTCCACTTCTTTCAGACGGCAAGAAGCGGTCACCGTCATTCCCACCGGTGTGGGGGCTTCATGGGTGATGTTGACGCCGGTGCCCACGGTGGTCTGTCCCGGCTCCAGATGATCCATCACACATTCATAGCAGGTGTTTTCGATGATGGCCAGCAGCACCGGTGTGGCCAGCACCGGAACCAGCCCGGAGCGCAGGGCGCCGGCCGTCATGTTTTCTTCCACTTTCACCTTTGTCTCATGGGTCAGTCCTGTTTTCAGCATGGTTTCGTCTCCTTTTCGTAGGCTGTAAAGAAAGTATAGCAAAAATCCCTTTTCCCCACAAGAAACAGACTGTCGAAAAACCTATATAACGAAAAGGGTCGTCCGCCCTACCCCTATAAATCCGCAAAAAGCCGCGACCTGTGCGTGGCTTTTTGCACTTCTCAAGGGCGGTGCGCCCCGCTGGTCCGGTGGCCGGACGGCCATACTTTCTTTGCCTTTCTGCATCGGACCTGCCCAGCGCGGGAGCGCAGTATGGGAGCGGAGGCACTCCGCCAGCCCCTTGCAAAAACTCGAAAAAGTGGCCTAAGCCACTTTTTCGACACGCTCAGAGGGGAGGGTTTCCCCTCAGACTGTTACGACCGGTCCCGGCTTTTGAAGATCAGCGCACCGATCAAGGAAAAAACCACGGCAGCGGCAATCCCGCCGGCTGTGGCGGTGAGACCGCCGGTAAAGACCCCCAGAAATCCTCGCTGGGCGATGGCTTCCTTCACTCCTTCGGCCATGGTGTAGCCAAAGCCCAGAAGGGGCACGGTGGCTCCGGTCCCGCCGAACTTCACCACCGGCTCATAAACACCAATGCCGGTAAGAATGACCCCCAGTACCACAAAGGTCACCAGAATCCGACCAGGGGTCAGCTTGGTCCGGTCGATGAGCACCTGGCTGATGGCGCAGATCACCCCGGCGGTGAGAAAGGCTCTTACATATTCCATTTTTCATCGGCCTCCAAACAAATAAGATGACAGATCCCAGGGATGCTCTGGCCCTGGTTGCAGGAAGTGGGACTCAAAAGAGCGCCGGTGCCGCAGAACAGCACCTTGCGGAAAATCCCCTGTTCCATGGCCTTGAGGATATAGGAGCAAAGCACCGCTGCCGAACAGCCGCAGCCTGAGCCGCCGGCGTGGACATCCTGGCTGCCGTCATAGAGCAAAAGGCCGCAGTCGTCATAGGTGGGGCGCATATCGATGCCGTCCCGCTGAAATAGGTCGATGACGATCTGATGCCCCACCTTCCCCAGATCCCCTGTGACGATGAGGTCATAATGGGAAGGTCCGGTGTGGGTGTCCTGGAAGAAGCGGCTGATGGTCTCGTAGGCCGACAGGGCCATAGCGGCACCCATGTTGGCCTGGCTGGTCACTCCTGGGTCGGCGATCCGGCCGGGAGTGGCGTGGGTAATGCGCACCCCCATGCCTCCCTTTTGCAGCACCACTGCCCCGGAAGCGGTAGCCGTCCACTGGGCTGTCTGGGGACGCTGGCCGCCGTATTCCAATGGATAGCGGTATTGCCGCTCGGCGGAACAGAAGTGGGAAGAAGTGATGGCACAGGCCGTCTGCTCAAATCCGCTTTCCACCAGGCAGGAGGCCACCAGCAACCCTTCTGCCATGGTGGAGCAGGCCCCGTACAGCCCCAAAAAGGGTACATTGGTAGGCCGCAGGGCAAAGGTGGTGCCGATGCACTGATTGAGCAGGTCCCCGCCCAAAATACATCCCAGCTGGGAAGGGGGCAGATGGGCTTTGGAGAGGGCCCGCTCCAGGGCCATGGACATCATCCGGCTCTCGGCCTTTTCCCAGGTTTGTTCTCCAAAGGTGTTGTCATCGCTGATATAGTCAAAATCCCGGGACAGAGGGCCTTCCCCCTCCTTTTTGCCCACCACCGAGGCATAGGCCAGTACCCGGGGCGGGTCCTGAAAGCAATAGGTGTTCCCTGTTTTTTTCATATTCCCACCCCCTTTATGCAAAAATATAATAGATCAGGCCGTAGATCACCGAGGCCGTCAGGCCGCAGGCCAGCACCGGCCCGGCGATGGTGAACATCTTGACGCAGGTGCCCAGCACCAGGCCTTCGGTTTTGTATTCCAGGGCCGGGGCGGCGATGGAATTGGCAAAGCCGGTGATGGGGACAATGGTGCCCGCTCCGGCGAATTTGGCGATTTTGGGATAGATGGCCAGATCGGTGAGCAGCACGCCCAAAAACACCAGAATGATGGAAAGAGATGCTCCGGCTGCCTTTTCATCCAGGCCCTGGCTCAGCAGGAAATTGCGGATGAATTGGGCCAGGGTGCAGATGGTGCCGCCTGTGAGAAAGGCCAGAAAGGCGTCTTTCAGCAAAGGCGAGGGCGGGGAGGCGTTTTGATAAAGCTTTTTATATTCTTGGTTGGTGATATCCATGAAAAAACCCTTTCTGCCGGCGCACCGGCTCGTTTTCTTGCCGGTAGTATATGCCGGAAAAGGGCAATGATACAAAAAAAGTGGCCGTTGGCCACTTTTTTGATGGTGATAAAGAATGGATTTTTATTGTTGGGCCCGGTGAAAAAGCTGCTTTACCTTTTCTAGTAAAAGGGGATGGGAAGAAAGGTCCGGGTCCTGCCGCAGCACCTGTTGGGCCGCTTGCTGGGCATTTTGCAAAAGGGATACATCCTGGGACAGATCGGCGATCTTGAATTCCGGCAGACCGTGCTGCCGGTCGCCGAAAAAGTCTCCCGGCCCCCGCAGCTTCAGATCGGCTTCGGCGATGCGGAAGCCGTCGTGACACTGGGTCATCACCCGCAGCCGCTCCTGTGTTTTGGCGCTTTTGCTGGCGGACACCAGCACACAATAGGACTGCCGGTCTCCACGGCCCACCCGGCCCCGCAGCTGGTGGAGCTGGGACAGGCCGAACCGGTCGGCGTCCTCCACGATCATCAGGGAGGCCCGGGGTACATTGACGCCCACTTCGATCACGGTGGTGCTCACCAGCACCTGGATCTTTCCCTGGACGAAATCCTCCATCACCTGTTCCTTTTCCCGGCTTTTCAGCTTGCCGTGCATCAGGCCGATGGACACCTGGGGAACCCGCTGCTGCAGTGCTTTGGCATAAGCTACCGCCGATTGCCGCTCGTCCTCCCCTTCTTCGGTTTCGATGAGAGGACAGACGATGTACACCTGTCCCCCTTCCTGCACCTGTTTTTGGATGAAGGCATCCAGCCGGGGGCGATAGCTGGGGGGCACGGCGTAGGTCTCCACCCGTTTGCGTCCCGGGGGCAGTTCGTCCAGCACCGACACCTGCAAATCGCCGTAGAGCATCAGGGCCAGGGTGCGGGGAATGGGCGTGGCGCTCATCACAAGAGAATGGGTGTCCGCCCCCTTGTCCCACAAAAGCTGCCGCTGCTGCACGCCGAAGCGGTGCTGTTCATCGGTAATGGTCAGGGCCGGACGGCAAAAGACCACATTGTTTTCGATGAGGGCATGGGTGCCGATGAGAACAGAGATCTCCCCTTGACCCAACTTTTCCAGCATGGTTTCCCGCTGTTTTTTGGGTGTGGAGCCAGTGAGCAGAGCGCAGGAGATGCCGCATTGCTCCATCAGCGGCTGGAGGGATTCGTAATGCTGCCGGGCCAGAAGCTCGGTGGGGGCCATCAGCGCCCCCTGCATCCCGTTTTTGGCGGCCAGCCACAGACAGGCGGCGGCCACCATGGTTTTGCCACTGCCCACATCCCCCTGCACCAGGCGGCTCATCCGTTTGCCTCCTGTCATGTCGGCAAAGGCCTCGGCCACAGCCCGCCGCTGGGCGCCGGTGGGAGAGAAAGGAAGAACCTGGTAGAATTCCTCTGGAGAATACCAGGTGAGCCCGATGCCCTGGGCGGTGATATTCTGCTGTCCCATCAGCTGCAAACCGCAGGCAAACTGAAAGAACTCCTCAAAAATCACCCGTTTCCGGGCCTCTTCCAGGGCTTCCCGATGGACGGGATAGTGGATGTTTTCATAGGCATAGCGGATGTGGCACAGGTCATATTGCTGGCGGATTTCTTCGTTCAGGCTTTCGGTGAGCTCGTCGGTATACTGGATGGCCTGGGAGGTGGCCTGGAGCATCAGCGTGCGGGACAGCCCGCCGGTGAGACGGTAGACCGGAAGCAATCGTCCGGTGATCATCCCTCGCCCGGCCGGTTCAAACTGAGGGTTGGTCAGCTGTTTTTTCAGCAGTGTTCCTTCGATTTTGCCGAAAAAGGCGTATTCCTCCCCCTGGCGCAGCTGAGAGCTGAGATAGGGCTGGTTGAAATATACCAGATCGATCTGGCCACTTTCGTCAAAGGCCCGCAGTTTGGTGATGCTCAGCCCTTTGCGGATCAGCCGTGTGGAAGGGGGCTGGGCCACGGTGGCCAGAATGCAGCAATTTTCCCCCACGGGGGCTTGGGCGATGGGATAAAAGCGGCTGCGGTCCTCATATTCCCTGGGAAAGTGCTCCAGGCAGTCTCCCAGGGTGAAAAGGCCCAGCTTGTGAAAAAGCTGGGCCTTCTTCTCCCCCACACCCCGCAGGGTGCGGATATCGTCTGTGAGATGGCTCATGGGATACACCTAGCGCTGGTATTGGCGGTAGACCGCCACCACCAGGCCCAGGATCTGAGCATCGTCCCCATCGATGGGCTCATAGGCGGGGTTTTCCGGCAGCAGGCGCACATGGCCATTGGATTTGTCCAGCCGCTTGACGGTGGCCTCATCCTCCAGCATGGCCACCACGATGGCCTTTTGATCGGCGGTGTCCTGACGGCGGACGATCACATCGTCCCCATCCAGGATACCGGCCCCGATCATGCTGTCGCCCCGGACCCGCAGGGCAAAATATTCCCCGCTGTGATATTCAAAGGGGATGTAGCCCAGAATATCCTCCTGCATCAGGATGGGCTGGCCGGCGGTGACCACTCCCAGCACCGGGATCTTCTTCACGCCGGTGGGATGGTTTTTCAGGGTGATGGACCGGGTGCGGCCCTCGCCCTTGTCCAAAAATCCCCCTTCCTGCAAGATCTTCAGATGGGAGTGGACCGTGGAGGGGGATCGGAGCCCCACCGCTTGGCAGATCTCCCGCACGGCGGGAGGATAGCCATTTTCGTCGGTATAGCGGGAGATATAGTCCAAAATCTTTTGGCGCATGGGACTGAGTTTTTTCATGGGATCACCTCAAGGGACGGTCTATGGCATAGAATTGTATATAGTATACCATAAAATACGGGATGAGGCAAACATTTGTTCCGATCCATGGAAAAACGGTTTTGGATGGGCACAGGAAGTTCTGCTGCGGCATATGCTGTCATTGTAATGGCTTTGGGGCCTGGGAGAGGACTGCCCCGGCTCCATCGAAAAGTTTTACGAGAAACAAGGAGGGATCCCTGTTGAAGGAGATCGATTGGAAGCAAAAGACCAGCCGGGCCTCCGGAGAGGAGACGGAGGAAACCCCGCTCCTTCACCGGGTACGCCGGGTGGTGCGGGTGCGGCCCGACGGCAGTTATGAGGAAAAGGAAGGGCTCCAGCAGGAGGTGCAGCAGTCCCTTCCCGAAAGCCCCCTTCTCCAATGGGCCAGAGAAAGCGGCCAGTGGGTGCCCGAGGGACTAAGTCTCAGTTGCCAGTGTCCTTCCGGACCGGAGAAAGAGGAGGACAAAGAGAATCGTCCCTGTATCCCCTGTCCTCCCTGCCCCTGTGAGCCCTGTTCCTGCTCCTGTGTCTGTTCCTGGGATGCACCCGCCCATGATTATCTCACCGGTGTGGACCCGGTGGTGGGCGGCCAGCGAGGGGAAAAAGACACGGCGCTGAAACTGGCCCTGGCAGCTCAGCAGGGGGATAGCATCTGTATGGAGGAAGAGGGCATCCGGTTGGAAAAGGGTGCCTATCTGGTGCTGCTCCAGGGCCGGGCCCAGGATTACTCCGGTGAAGAAGCCGGTCTTCAGCTGCTGCTGGACGGCCAGGCCGTGCCCGGAGGACTTTGGCGGGGCAAGGAAACCGCATCCCTGGGAGCGATTCTGGCCACTCAGGGGGCAAAGCTCCAGGTGATCTGCCTGGAAGACGGCCTGTATCAGGATCTGTCCCTCACCGTGCTTCGGTTGGACGGCTGAGCCATGAAAATCTATGTGTATGCCATCTGCAAAGACGAAAAAGCCTTTGCAGACCGGTGGATGGATTCCATGTCAGAGGCCGATGGGGTCTATGTGCTGGACACAGGAAGCCAGGACGGCACTCCGGCCGCCCTGGCTTCCCGGGGGGCTTGGGTGGCCTGTCGGGAGGTCGTCCCCTGGCGGTTTGACAAAGCCCGCAATTTGTCCCTGGATCTGGTGCCCCAGGATGCCGACCTGTGCGTCTGTACCGATCTGGATGAGGTGTTTGAAAAAGGCTGGCGAAAAAAGCTGGAACAAGCGGCCCTGATGCAGTCCTGCCCTCAATACCGGTGCCGCTTTGTGTGGAGCCATGGAGAAGATGGAAGAGAGGGCATGGTATTCTGGCAGAACAAGATCCACCGTCGTCATGGTTTTGTGTGGCATTATCCGGTGCACGAAGTGCTGCAATGGCAGGGGGAAAAAGAATATGCCCTGGGAGAGGCTGCCGGGGTCTCTCTGCACCACTGGCCCGATCCCCAGAAATCCCGGGGACAGTACTTGCCCCTTTTGGAGCTGGCCGCCCGGGAAGAGCCGGAGGCCCCCCGCTGCGCTCACTACCTGGGCCGGGAGTATATGTATCAGGGGGATTGGAACAAAGCCGAAGAGGAGCTTTTGCGCCACCTGGCACTCCCCCGCTCCACCTGGGAAGCGGAGCGGGCCGCTTCCATGCGCTATCTGGCCCGGTGCTGTCTGGAGACCGGGCGGCGGAAAGAGGCTCTGCGCTGGTTTTACCGGGCGGTGGCGGAAGCTCCTTCCCTGCGGGAGGGGTATGTGGAGTGTGCCTGGTATTTTTCCCAGGAAGAAAATTGGCCCGGAGTGCTGCTCATGAGCCAAAGCGCTTTGGCCATTACCCAGCGGGATAAAACCTATATCAATGAAGATTTTGCCTGGGGCAGCGTGCCCTGGGATCTGTCCGCCCTGGCCTTCTGGCATCTGGGCCAAAAAGAGAAGGCCTGTTTCTATGGAGCCAGGGCCTTGGAAAAAGAGCCGGAAAACCAACGATTACAGCAGAATCTGGCCTTTTACCAAGGGGAGAAATAATATATTTTTCAAATTTTTTTTACAAACCGTCCACATCTTTTTTTTTGAGTGTGTTATTATGATATCAGCAACATACCTCTCTTTATTCCCCCCACAACAATAAAGAAGCAAAAGGGCGTCCGCTTAGGCGGATGCCCTTTTGCTTAGATTGTCAAAAAAACGGGATAGCCAAAAGGACTACTGGCCCTACCCTTATTGATTTGCAAAAAGCCGCGACCTGTGCGTGGCTTTTTACACTTCTCAAGGGGCCAGTGTGCGCCGAAGGCGTGCATGCAGACCCTTGCAAAACTCGAAAAAGTGGCTATTGCCACTTTTTTGAAATGCTCAGGGCATCCGCTGAGGCATGCGCCCTTTTGCGTAGATTGGCTGTGAGAATTGTACGATTTTTTTCCTTGTATTTCGGTAAGTATGCCGCAGGAAAACTATGCTATAATAATACCGTGGCGAAGATCACCAGAAGGAGGAAAGATGTGAGTCCCCTATTGTTTTTGCTTTATTTTTTCAATGTGATGGCTGCAATTTCCATCCTGTTTTTTCGCAAAAAACAGGTGGGCAGCACATTGGCCTGGCTTTTGGTCTTCGCCTTTGTGCCTTGGTTGGGCTTTTTGCTTTATTTCTTTCTGGGTAGTACCCGAAAACTGCGACTTTTCCGCCGCTGGTTCCGGCCCAATCCCCGCTTGGCCGAATATGGACCAAGCCCTGGGGAAAATGCCCGGGCTTTGCTCTCCGGCCAGTTCAATCTCAGCAGCCAGGGACGGGAGGGCTGCCGGGATCTGATGCTGCTCAACCTGCAGGGAGCAGGGGCCGTCTACACCCAGGGAAACAGCGCCCGGCTGCTGGTGGATGCAGAAAAAAAGTATGAAAGCCTGTTTCGGGACATTGAGGAAGCACAGGAAACCATCCATGTGCTGTATTTCATCTTCAAAACCCAGGATGAATGCGGCAGAAAGCTGCTGGATTTGCTGGTGCGAAAAGCACGGCAGGGCGTGAAGGTGCGGGTCATTTACGATACCCTGGGCTGTCTCAAAACCCACAGGGTGGATTTTGATCCTCTGATCCAGGCCGGCGGCATGGTGTATGGGTACCTCCCCTCCCCTTTGCGCACTGTTTTGCAGGTCAACTATCGGATGCATCGGAAAATGGTCATCATCGATGGAAAAGTGGCCTACACCGGCGGCATCAACATCGGCGATGACTATCTGGGGAAAGACAAGCGGATCACTCCTTGGCGGGATACCTCGGTGCGGCTGACAGGACCGTGCGTTCAGCAGGTACAGCGCCAGTTTATCCGGGACTGGGTTTTTCTGGATTCTCAGGCCGCCCGGCCCTATGTGGAGAAAATCGACTCTTCCCAAAGCCTGGAACAGTGTATGAAAGAGGAAAACACCGGACAAGTGGGTGTGCAGATCGTCTCTTCCGGGCCGGATAGCCTCTATCCCTATACCAAGGAAAGTTATCTGGGTATGATCACAAGGGCCCGTCGATATCTTTATATCCAGACCCCCTATTTTATCCCCGACGACACCCTTCTGACGGCGCTGCGCTGTGCCAGCCGGGCAGGAGTGGATGTGCGTCTGATGATCCCCGGAGTGCCGGACAAGGCCTATGCCTATCATGTGACCATGTGGCATGCCGGTGAATTGCTCCGCTGGGGCATTCCGGTGTACCGTTATCCCGGTTTTCTCCATGCCAAAACCTTTGTCATGGATGATATGGTGGCGTCCATAGGCTCCACCAACCTGGATATCCGTTCCTTTGACCTGGATTATGAACTCAACGCCCTGGTCTATGACCGGGATTTTGCTTTGGAGTGCCGGAAGGTTTTTTTGCAGGATCAGGAAAAAAGCCGCCGCCTTACCAGAGAAGAATACCAGAGCCGTCCCCTGCCGGATAAGGTGAAAGCAGGGCTTCTGCGGCTGGTGGCCCCCTTGCTTTGATATTTCGGGATCATGGCCTTTGGCCTTGACCATAAAAAAACAATGAGAAGGAGACTTGGCAAAATGATTGCGATCACCAACGGAAAAATTGTGACAGTCACCGGCGAGACCTATGAAAACGGTACCGTGCTGGTGGAAAAGGGAAAAATCACCGCCGTGGGAGCCAATGTGGCCATTCCCGCCGATGCGGAAGTCATCGATGTGAAGGGCGGCTGGGTGACCCCTGGTTTCATCGACGCCCATACCCATATCTCCAACTTTAACGAACCCGACACCATGCCGGCCCTGTGCAAGGATGGCAACGAGATGAGCGATCCTATCACTCCTCAGGTGCGGGCCTCTGACGCCATCAACCCCTGTGATTATGCCATTGAAAAGGTGCGTAACGCCGGCTTTACCACCGTTTGCACTCTGCCTGGTTCGGCCAATGTGTGCGGCGGCACCGGCATTGTCTATAAGCTGCGGGGCCATACCGCCGAGGAAATGATCATCCCCGGTACTGAGCAGATGAAGTTCGCTCTGGGCGAGAATCCCAAGCGCGTCTATGGCACTAAGAATCAGATGCCCATGACCCGTATGGGTACAGCTGCTCTGCTGCGCCAGACCTTCTATGATGCCAAGAATTATTCCGATGCTCTGCTCAAGGCGGAGAAAGATCCCTCCAAGGCTCCCAAGCCCGACTTCAAGCTGGATGCTCTGGTGCCCGTCATGCGCCGGGAGATGAAGTGCCGTATCCATGCCCACCGGGCCGACGATATCTGCACCGCCATCCGCATCTGCAAGGAGTTTGATCTGGACTTCTCCATCGAGCACGCCACCGAGGGCTATAAGATCACCGATGTGCTCCAGAAGAACGATGTGACCTGCGTGGTAGGCCCTCATCTGTGGGGACCGGGCAAGCAGGAAATCCATGGCCTGAGCCTGCATACTCCTGCGGCGCTCCATGAAGCGGGCATCACTGTGTGCCTCACCGCTGATTCCGGCTCCCAGACCCAGTTCCTCCCCGCCACCGTGGGCATCCTGATGGTCAATGGCCTGGATGAGCAGGCCGCCTTTGAAGGCGTTACCATCAATCCCGCCCGTCTGCTGGGCGTAGCCGACAAAATGGGCAGCATCGAAGTGGGCAAGGACGCTGACCTGGCCGTGTTCAGTGGCCATCCCTTCAGCAGCCTGAGCAAGTGCATGATGACCATGATCGATGGCGTTGCCTATAACAAGAGCCTGTAAGATCTACATAAACAAAAAAGCAGCCGGGAAAATTTCCCGGCTGGAGCTGATCGAAAAAGTGGCCTTGGGCCACTTTTTCGAGTTTTTGCAGGATCTGCGTGCAGCCATTCGGCCATACTGGCCCCTTGATAGGTGCAAAAAGCCACGCACAGGTCGCGGATTTTTGCAAATTGATGAGGGGTAGGGCAGGCAGTCCCTTTTCGATATAGGGATCTTTGGATAAAAAAACAGCCGGGATGTCCCGGCTGTTTTTTGTTGTGTTTGTTATGCCTGGACTTTTTTCCGCTTTTGTCCTTTCCAGAAATGGAGAGCGATGGCACAAATTGCCCAGATTAGGTAGCCCCGCAGCATCATATAGCCGCTTTGCTTCAAGGGAGCTGTAACCATCTCCAACCCACCGCCCATGATCAGGCAGGAGAAGATGTAGGTGCACAGATGAGCCAGCAGATAATAGGCCAGGGTGAGCCAGGAGTCCAGTTTGAAAAGCAAGGTCAGCAAAGGCAATGCCATGAAGAAATAAATCAAATAGCCCCAGAAATTGCTCACAAACAGGCTGATCGGCTGCCAGAATTCGATCTTTGTCTCAATGGCTTCCACCTGGGCCTGGTTGCGCAGGGCGGGAAGTTGTTCCCGCAGGGAACTGGTATACTGAGTAAGCAGTCCTTGCGTTACTTCCATCACTGTCCACAGCACCACCAGAGCACAGAGTACGATGAGAGTCCATTTATGTTTTCTGATGAAGGTCATAGTGATCCCCCTTTCTCTTCATGGGCAGTATCAATTGGTTATATATATTTTATCACGCTGCCAAAGAAAAGAAATAGGCAATATTTACAAATCGGAGTCATGGAATTTGGATAGAAAAAGGGCCGGCAAATACCGGCCCTTTTGGGGGATAAGGGAGCGGCGGCTCGCCGCCCAGCCCTTTTGGGAATTATTCTTTCTTTTCGGGGATATCCAGAGCGATGCTCAGTTCCTTCAGCTGCTTTTCGTCCACAAGAGAAGGACAATGCATCATCAGGTCGCTGGCGTTCTGCACCTTGGGGAAGGCGATCACATCCCGGATGCTGTCCCGTCCGGCCATGAGCATCACCAGCCGGTCCAGGCCATAGGCCAGGCCGCCGTGAGGAGGTGCGCCATAGCGGAAGGCTTCGATCATATGGCCAAAACGCTCCTGGATGTCGGCTTCTTCAAAGCCCAGGGCTTTGAACATCCGCTGCTGCACATCGCTGCGGTGGATACGGATGGAACCGCCGCCCAGCTCGGTGCCGTTGAGCACGATGTCATAGGCCTTGGCCCGCATGGCGATGGGGTTGGTTTCAAACAAGGGCAGATCCTCGTCCTTGGGAGCGGTGAAGGGATGGTGCTTGGCATAGAGCCGCTTCTTCCCTTCGTCGTCCTCGCCGTACTCGAAGAGGGGGAAATCGGTGACCCACAGCAGCTTGTAAACCCCTTCGGGGATGGCGTCCATCCGCCGGGCCACTTCACACCGGAGCATACCCAGGGCATTGAGGGCGGTCGCGGTGTCGGTGTCGGCCACGATGAGCACCAGGTCTCCCTTCCCTGCTCCGGCCTTCTCCAGCAGAGCCTCCATGGTCTCCGGCTTGAGGAACTTGGCAAAGGAAGAGCTCAGCTCGCCATTTTCGTTGACCTTGGCCCAGGCCAGGCCCTTCACCCGATAGGTCTTGACGAACTCAGTCAAGCTGTCGATCTCCTTGCGGCTGAATTTGGCGCCGCCTTCGATCTTGATGCCCCGCACAGTGCCGCCCTGCTCCAATGCGCCGTCAAAGACGCCGAAGCCGCAGCTCTTCACTGTTTCCGACAGATCAAAGATCTCATAGCCGAAGCGCAGGTCGGGCTTGTCGGAGCCGAAACGCTCCATGGCCTCCTGGTAGGGCATCCGCTGAATGGGCAGAGTGATGTCCACATCCAGCACTTCTTTAAACACCCGCTGGAGGAAGCCTTCGTTGACGGCCATTACATCTTCCTGATCCACAAAGGACATTTCCAGGTCGATCTGGGTGAATTCCGGCTGACGGTCGGCCCGCAGGTCCTCGTCCCGGAAGCAGCGGACGATCTGGATATACCGGTCAAAGCCGGAGAGCATCAGCAGTTGCTTGTACTGCTGGGGGGACTGGGGCAGAGCGTAAAACTCGCCGGGATGCACCCGGGAAGGCACCAGATAGTCCCGGGCTCCTTCGGGGGTGGACTTGGTGAGCATGGGGGTTTCGATCTCCAGGAAGCCCTGCTCGTCAAAATATTGCCGGGCCACATGGGCGATCTTGTGGCGCAAAGCCAGGGACTTCTGCAAAGAGGGACGGCGCAGGTCCAGATAACGGTATTTCAGACGCAGGGCGTCGTTGACCGTGGCCTCGTCGCTGATCTCAAAGGGCGGGGTGTCGGCCTTTTCGTAGATTTCCAGGCTGTCGGCCAGGATCTCAATGCGGCCGGTGGGGATCTTGTCATTGATGGAAGAGCGCTGGCGCACCACGCCTTCGATCTTCAGAGTGTATTCCGAACGAACGGTGAAGGCCAGATCAAACAGCTCTTTGTTGTCGGCCTCGTCAAAGATGCACTGGACGATGCCTTCCCGATCCCGTAGGTCGATGAAGATCAGGCCGCCCAGGTCCCGCATACGGGCGCACCAGCCGCAGACGGTGACCCGCTGCCCGATGTGCTCTTCTCGCAGGGAGCCGCAGTAATGCCGTTGAGGGTTGAGAAAAATCGACATAAAAACATCTCCTTATGGTGATAATTGTTTATTCTTCCGGACGGATGGGCTTGCCCTCGCTGAGAAGGGCAATTTTGGAAAGCAGCCAGCCCGCGGCCTGCTCCTGGGGAATGGTCTCTTGCTCCCCTGTCCGCATGTTCTTGATGGAAACGGCGGCGGCGTTGACCTCATCCTCGCCCAGGAAGAGGACAAAGGGTACTTTCAGCTTGTCCGCATAGCTCATCTTGGCTTTGAATTTCTTCTGCTCGGTGTAAAGCTGGGTGCGGATGTTTGCCTGCCGCAGCTGGGTGGCCAGAGAGATGGCCGGGCTAAGGTCCTCGGTCATGGGCAGGATCAGCACATCCGCCGGAGCGGTGAGCAGCTCGTCATTGAGCAGGCCCTGCTCCTCCAGCACATAAAACAGCCGAGTCAGGCCGATGGAAATGCCAACGCCGGGCAGCTGTTTATCGGTGTAAAACGCCGCCAGGTTGTCATAGCGGCCGCCGGAGCAGATGGAGCCGATCTCCGGATGCCGGGTCATCTGGGTCTCATAAACGGTGCCGGTGTAATAGTCCAGGCCCCGGGCGATGGTCAGGTCCACTTTGAAGTGGGTCTCCGGTACGCCGAAATCTTCCATGTGGCGTACCACCTGGGAAAGCTCCTGGATGCCGGTGTCCAGCAGCTCGTTCTGGCCCTTCAGCTTTTCCAAAGCTTCCATAGGATCGGCGCTTTCCAGCACTTCCAGCAGCTTGGAAGCGGCATCTTCCGCCACGGCAAACTCGCCGGTGAGCACTTCCAGCACTTTTTCCTTTCCGATCTTCTCCAGCTTGTCAATGGTGCGCATCACATCGGTGGCCTTGTCCCCCAGCCCCAGCAGGTCAAACAGACCGCTGAGCACCTTCCGGTTGTTCAGCCGGATCTGGAAATCTTCAAGGCCCAGGGCGGTGAAGGTGCGGTAGATCACCGAGGGAATTTCAGCTTCGCACAGGATATCCAGCTTGCCATCGCCGATGATGTCGATGTCCGCCTGGTAAAACTCCCGGAAGCGTCCACGCTGGGGCCGCTCGCCCCGGTAGACCTTGCCGATCTGATACCGGCGGAAAGGAAATGCCAGGTCGTTATAGTGAAGGGCCACATATTTGGCCAGGGGCACGGTGAGATCGAAGCGGAGAGCCAGATCGCTGTCCCCCTTCTGGAAGCGGTAGATCTGCTTTTCGGTGTCGCCGCCGCCCTTGGCCAGCAGCACTTCGGCGGCCTCGATCACCGGTGTGTCCAGGCCGGTGAAGCCATACAGCTCATAGCTTTGGCGCAGAATGTCCATCATCCAGTTCATCTGGGCCTGCTGGTGAGGCAGAAGCTCCATAAAACCGGAAAGGGTGCGGGGTTTCATTTTGCTCATAGTCCTTCTCCTGTTCTTTTGAGAGAAATAAAAAAACGCCTTCGTCCCTCACATGGGACGAAAGCGCAGTCTTTCGTGGTGCCACCCAATTTCGGCGGAAAACCGCCCTTTTGATGCCTCAAGGGTGCGGGAGGCTGCCGCAGGCGTCTCCGCCCGCCGTTCCGGCGCTGTCTTCCCCAGTTCCTTTCCGCAAAACGCTTTCAGCCAGGGCGTTTCTCTCTGCTGCGGTGGTGACCGGCTACTAAGTCGCCTTCATCACGGTGCTTGGAGATATTTTATCCTTTTTGCAAGGGAAAGTCAAGAGCCGGAAGAGAAGCATTGTTAAAAGAAAATGGAGGATACGGTAATATGATTGCACAATGAAACAGAAAGGAAGATGCTTGATGAAAAGACCCCTGCGTATGTTGGGCCGCCGGATGACGGCGCTTCTGGCTTCCATGGTGTTGCTGGCCGGTGTGCTGCCGGTGCAGGCCGCAGGACTCCAGATGCCCGCAGCCAAAAAGGCACAGATGGAAGTACCCTCCGATTGGCTGTCGGTGAATGTGTATTCCTCCCTCAAGGATGTGAAGGTCACCGTCACCTATGACGGCTACCTGGGCAGCCTGAAGGCCTCCGATCTGGGGCTAAAGGGAGATGGAGAGGTTCCCGTGCTCAAGGAGGGCTCCCATATCCAGTTCCAGATCCAGCATAAAAACCCCATGACCTATTATAATTTCTGCTATGACGGCATCGTTCTGCCGGAAGATGCGCAGCCCATGGGCCGGGATGACTGCGGCGGCGGTCAGATCTATTACGGATCGGACAGCGAGGGCAGCTTCCCCATCCAGGTTTATGGAACAGGAAAGGAAAATCACAGCACCACCCAGGCCGCCGGTATTGTCAACATGGAAGAGTTCGGCATCTATCTGGGAAATGGCACCTACTCCTATTCGGCGGTGAACGGCCTGGTGGACTATGCCTTCCACAGCCAGGAGGCCCGGGACGCAGACGGCATGAAGGCGCTGGTGGCCAATGGCGTCATCAATGGCACATCGGACACCACCCTGGCTCCCCGAGATCCCTGCACCGTGGAGCAAGGCATCCTGCTTCTGTACCGTCTCTATGAAAAGATCTGATCTCTGTTAGAAGTGAAAAATCCCCTGACCTATGGTCAGGGGATTTTTTATCCTCATGGTTGATGAAAATTTTCAAATCTGATAAAATAAAGTCACGAAATCACAGAGAGGGGTGCAAGGAATGAAGAAGATGGACAAACGGAAGAGAGTTCGGTGGATTGCCGCTTTGGTGGTGCTGTTTTTGCTCCTTGTGCTCTATGTGCCACACCCGTTGTTTTTAAAGGGACAGCAGGTGGATACCATCTTGTATCGGGCGCCAGAGTGGGATGTTCTTCATTATTATTACCCCATTCAAGGAGAGGAACAGGAACTTCCTCAGGATGCTTTGGAGAGTATTCTGAAAAAAGCCTGGGTTGTTCCCCATTTTCTGCCCTTTCAGAGGCCGAAAACCTTTCCTCATGGGGCCGTGACCTATATGCTCACTCTGGAGGGGGGCCGGACCATTCTTCTGGGCGAAATGAACCGGCTGGAAACCGATGTGTTTGGAAGTTGCTGCCGTTATTACACCATCCTCAACGAAGATGAGCTGATGGAAGAACTCAACGCCCTGCTCAAGCCGGAGGAAAAGGAAAACATGCCCTCCGTTGTGGCGGGTGAAGTGGATGAATGATGAAAAACGCCGCCTGTATCTCAGGCGGCGTTTTTTATGATTTGTTGTTTTTGGGATTGACGATATCACGCCAGGCCAGGTCGCCCCGGATCAGGCCCTGGATGAGGACTTCCGCCGTGGCCACATTGGTGGCAAAGGGGATGTTGTTCATGTCGCACAGACGCTGCAGGTTGGTGAAATCGGAATCGCCGCTGTATTTGTCCAGAGGGTCCCGGAAGATCAGCACCATGTCCAGTTCGTTGTAGGCCGCCCGTGCGGCCACCTGCTCATCGCCGCCGCTGATGCCGGGCAGCAGGCAGTTGACCTTCAGCCCTGTGGCCTCCATGATCAGCTTGCCGGTGGTACCGGTGGCGCACAGCTCATGCTGGGAGAGAACGCCGCAATAGGCGATGCAGAACTGAACCATCAGCTCTTTTTTTCTGTTTTGCGCAATGATGGCGATATTCATAATCTATTCTCACTCCGTTTCTCCGATCTGTATGGAAAGCCGGGAGACCCCGGCTCTTTTTTCAAAGTTTCATCAGCCGTACCTTTTCCCCCTTCAGGCGGCGGGCGATGTTCTGATAGGCGGTGACAGCCGGGCCTTCGGAATAGAGCATCAGCACCTTTCCGGCGTTGCCGCAGGCGATGATATCCCGGTCCTCGGGCACCACCCCCAAAAGACCCAGGCCGGAAAGATCCATGGCCCGGTCGATGTTCACCATATCCCCCTGTTCGATCATTCCCGGGCGCACCCGGTTGACCACGATGCGCACATTGTCCATTTTTTCCCGGTAGAAGATCTGGGCGGCCTGTTCGGCCCCCCGCAGGGAGGTGTAATCCGGGGTGGACACGATCACCGCCCGGTCTCCCCCGGCGGCAAAATAGGAAATGGTGTCCGGAAGTCCCGCAGGGCAATCCACAATGGTATAGGTAAAATGAGCCCGGCAGTTCTGGAGAAAAGCGGCCACTTTTTCTTTGGTGACGCAGCTTTCCAGCTTGCTGGAGGCCGGGGCGGTGAGCACCCGCAGGTTTTTGACAATGGGATGCTTGACGGCCGCTTCCTTCAGCGAGGCCCGCCCGGCGATCACATCGGAAAAGGAAAACAGCAGCTGGTCGGTCATGCCCAAAACGATATCCAGGTTCCGCAAACCGCTGTCGGCATCCACCAGCAGCACTTTTTCGCCCAGGGCGCACAGGGCCACCGCCGTGCCGCAGCAAAAGGAGGTTTTACCCGTCCCTCCCTTGCCGGAGGCCGTGATGATCACCGTTCCCACCGAAGAACATCTCCTTCCCGTTTGAGCTCCGCCGGCAAAACCGGCGGAGCATTCTCCCCATAGTGATTTTATTATACTGTATCAGATGCCGGCATGCAATGGAAAATCAATCGCGGCAGCGTAGAAAATCAGTAAATCAGCGTGTTTTCCTGAGTCGCCGGATCGGGATTGGTCTGTTTGCCAAAATAGGCGTCATAGATATCCCGGACGATGGGGGCCACATTGCCGCCGCTGCCGCCGTGCTCCACCAGGACGAATACAGCGATCTGGGGATCGTCATAGGGAGCAAAGGAAATAAAGACACCGTGGGCCGATTGGCTCTTGCTGGCGGTGGTCTGGGCCGAACCGGTTTTGCCGCCTACGGCAATGGGATAATCCCGGAAGACGCTGGCGGCGGTACCGTCGTCGGTAACCACGCCCCGCATGCCTTCCTTGATGGCTTCAATGGTGCTTTCGGAGATATCCATCTCGGCCAGGACTTCCGGTTCGTATTCTTCCACCACCTGGGTGTAATCGTAGCTTACCACCTGTTTGAGGAAGTGGGGACGGTACCGGGTGCCGCCGTTGAGGATGGTGGCCATATAGTTCGCCATCTGGATGGGGGTGAACTGCTGTTCACTCTGGCCGATGGCGGCCTGCAGGGTTTCACCGGGCCACCAGGTTTCACCGTTTGCTTCACGGCTTTCCGGACCGGCCAGATTGCCTGCCACTTCACCGGGCAGTTCCACACCGGTTTTTTCACCCAGGCCCAGCTGTTTGGCATAGTAGTTCAGAGTGTCGATGCCCATGAGCCGGGAGGCCTCATAGAAGAAGTAGTTACAGGAATATTTCAAAGCGCCGCTCACATCCAGAAGACCGTGGGTGCCCCGCTTGTCGTTCCAGATCCAACAAGCCGGAGTATAGCCGCTGGAGGCATAGTAGGTGTAAACGCCTTCGTCCCGGATCTTGGTGGAAGTGGTGATGGTGCCGCTTTCCAAAGCGGCCAGGGCGGTCACCGGCTTAAAGGTGGAGCCGGGAGGATAGGCGCCCATAATGGCCCGGTTGAACATGGGCTTCAAGGGGTCATCATAGAGCATCTGATAATCCTGGTTGAAGGTGGCCAGGTTGTAAGTGGGATAAGAGGCACAGGCCAGGATACCGCCGGTGTCGATGTCAATGACCACCGCGGCGCCGCCTTCCACATCCCAGCCACTGCTGTGGTTGCGCTGGCCCCGTTCTTTGATGGACTGGATGGTGCTGGCCAGGGACCCCTCGGCCACGGCCTGCAAATCCAGATCCAGCGTCAGGATTACATTGCTTCCCGGCTGAGGTTCCTTGGTCTCGGTTTCATTGATAACATCTCCGTTGATGTTGGTCTCCACCGCTTTTTCGCCGTCAATACCCCGGAGATAGGATTCATAGGCTTTTTCCAGGCCGTCTTTGCCAATGGTGTCGTTGAGGCCATAGCCCTGGTCTTTCAGCTCTTCGTACTCTTCCCGGTAGATCTTTCCCACCCGGCCCAGTACATGGGAGGCATAGGTGGTGTCATACTGACGCACATTGTCCACCGTGATGGTGACGCCGGGCATTTGACTGCTCCGCTCTTCCACCAGGGATACCGTCTCCACATCCACCTGACTGGCGAAGGTGTACAGGTTGTTGTAGGAGGAGAATTGCTGTTGATCCATTTCATACCGGACACCGGCGATGAGGCGGGCCTGGGCGTCGGAGAGAGAGGGATCGATGTCGTATTTTTCCCGCAGCAACTCCATCAGCTCTGGAGCCGACAGATCTTCCAGGGTGCGGACGATGTAATCGGGAGCGGTTTGATCCACCACGGCGCTGAGGGCCTGGAGGGCCGTGTGTACCGTCTGCTCATCGGTGTCCGCATCTTTCGGGAGTTTTTTGTCTGCGGCTTTTTTCAGCTCTTCTTTTTCCACCGGGATGCGCCACAGCTTTTCGTTGTCCTCGATGAAGGAGCGAAGGTTCTTGGCCGTGTCTTCTTCGTAGGAGGCAAAGGTATAGGCAAAGGGAGCATCTGTTGTGATAGGCAGGGTGTCGTAATGCTCGATGCCCGCCTGCTGGGTGATGGCGCAGATATCCAGAATCACCTGGTTCTGTTCTTCTTTTTCCCAGGAATAGTAATCGAAGGAGATGGAAAAGCCCAAGGTATTGGATACCAGCGGCCGGCCATAGCAATCCAGGATCTCTCCCCGGGAGGCCGGCTGGTCATAGGTGCGCAGGATCTTCCGCTGGGCTTTCTCCTGATAGGTAGCGCCGTTGACGATCTGCAGATCCACAAGGCGCAGCACCATCAGGCCCAGGGCCACTACCAGAAAACCACTGAGCAGGGCCATTCGTTTCAGTTGACTTCTTCGATTCATAGACGATCCTCTCCGGGGGATGGGTCATTCCTCAGCCGTAAAGCGGGAATGGATGTGTTTGACGATCAGATAGACCACAAGGGAAAAAGGCAGGGACAACAGAAGGCTCTTCCCCGCCGTCAGCAATAGCCCTGGGGAATGGGCTTCATAAACCAGGGCGTAAAAGAAGAAAAAGGACAAAAGGGTTTTGAACAGGGAAAGAAAAATGCCGCACATCAGCAGCGTGGGGAACACTCTCCGCATATAGCGGGAGGCAAAAAAGCCTGCGCCCAAACAGCCCAGGCTGTAATACATGGACAAAAGGGCTTCGGGGGCCGTGGAATTCACCGACAAAAGAATCCCCCCAGCAAAGCCGAAGATGGCTCCCACATAGGGCCCTTCAAACAGGGCCACCGCTGCAAAGAGAAAGGGAAGCACATCGGGGGAGGCTCCCCACAAAGTCAGCCGTGTGCCCCGGGAAAACTGGAGCAGAAAGCACACAAGCACCAACAGGGCATATAGAGCCATCCGGCAGCGAAAATTTTTTCTTTCTTGCATGGCTTACTCCGTGATGTCAAAGGACTTGATGATATACACCTTTTTCAAAGAATCCAGGTCGACGGCCGGCTTCACTTTGGCATAGGTGGAGATGCCGTGGCTTTCGGGCAGCACTTCGGTGATGGTGCCGATGAGCAGGCCCTTGGGGAAGATGCCGCCGTAGCCCGAGGTCTCCGCCGTGTCTCCCACCAGCACATCGCTGTCGTTTTTCAGATAGGACAGGCGCAGAAGTCCGTCTTCCGCCAGGTCATAGCTGCCCTGGGCCACCACCACTTCCCGGGTGCGGGAGATGACAGCGCCCATTTTCAGGGAGATATCGGTCACCGGCTTGACCTCGCAGAAGTTATAACCCACGCTGGATACATACCCCACCAGGCCGTCTCCTGTGACCACGGCGTCATTGACTTCGATGTCGTCCTTTTCCCCTCGGCTGAGGGTGTAAGTGGTGGAGACACCGTCGCTGGAAAGACCGATCACCTCGGCCAGCTCATATTCAAACTGGGAGTTTTTCCGGCGCAGTCCGGCCAGCTCCCGCAGATAGGTGTTTTCGTCGATGGCGGCGTAATACTCCCGCTCCTTCTGTTCCAGCTCCTGTACCCGCTTTTCCAGCTCCTGGTTTTCCTCCACCAGGCTGTCATAGCGATAAAAATAGCCGAACACATCGCTGACGAAATTCCCGGCCCGGGTCAAAGCCTGCTGCACCGGGGTCACCAGCACACCGGTGCCGTTTGTCAGGAAGGTGAGCCTTCCTGTGGCCAGGTTGAACCCCAGCAGCACCGAGGAGCACAAAAACAGGGCCAAAGCCCAGCAAAATAATTTGGAAGAAAAAAGTTTCATGTTCTGCGGCACCTCACGCCGGATCGTCTAACAGGGGCCCGCGGCCCCCTTCTCCCGCCCAGGGAAGCCCCATCTCCGAAAACAGTCGGGCCAGGGGCGCCAGAGGCAGGCCTACCACATTGTAAAAATCTCCTTCCACCCGCTGCACCAACAGAGCGCCTTTGCCCTGGATGCCGTAGGAACCGGCCTTGTCCATGGGCTCGCCGGTGGAAAGGTACCAATCGATCATTTCCCGGGACAGGGGATAAAAGGTCACCGCCGTCTCTTCCCAGTGGGTCAGGGTACGGCTGTGGCTCATCAGCACCAGGCCGGTGCACACCTTGTGGGTGCGGCCCGAGAGCTGCTCCAGCATCTGCCGGGCCTGCGCCAAGGCGCCCGGTTTGCCCAGGATGGTGTTTTCCAGGCAGACCACGGTGTCGGCGGCCAGCACCACATCCCCTTCCCCGGCCCCCTTTAAAGCACTGCAGGCCTTCTGCAAAGCGATTTGGGTGACATAGTCCTGAGGAAGGGCGGCATCGCTCACTTCCTCACAGTTTTGCGGGCGAACATCAAAAGAGAGCCCCAACCCCTGCAGCAGCTGTCGGCGGCGGGGGGAGGCGGAAGCCAGAATCAGCATAGATCCTCCTTAATTTCGTCCGGTAGAGCCGAAACCACCGGCCCCTCTCTCTGTGGGGTCCAGGGTCTCGCAGGGCATGGGTTCGGCCTGCACCACCGGCACCACCATCAGCTGGGCGATCCGGTCGCCGTCCCGCACGGTGATGGGAGAGGAAGAAAGATTGACAACGCTGCACAGGATCTCTCCCCGGTAGTCGGTGTCGATGAGCCCCACTCCGTTGGCCAGAGTCAGCCCCTGGCGGGTGGCAAGGCCGCTGCGGGCCAGCACCAGCCCGGCATGGAGGGCGGGCAGCTGAATGGCGATGCCCGTGGGGATGGCGGCCCGCTCCATGGGCTGCAAGGTCATGGGCTCCAGAAGAAAAGCCCGCAGATCCATGGCGCAGGAGCCGGGGGTGGCATATTGGGGCACGGGGGCCAGACGGCCCATTTTATCAGGGATACATTGTATTTTTAGTGTTTCCATAGTACTCCTATCTTAACGCATCAGACAGACAATTTGGCGAACAAAAAGAAAATTTTTATGGATTTATTCCACACCCCGGTAATAAAGTCCCCGGGTAAAGCGCCCTTCTATGGTCAGTCCCTGGTCATAGCGGCGGGCCACGGCGGCACATTCCTGGGCGCTTTCGGTGGTGAAGCACAGGCGGACATAGCGCAGGCCCAGGCGGGTATAATCCTTCTTTTTGTCGCTGAGCACCACCGGTTCGCTGTTATAAAGGGTGTTGCGGCATCCCGGCTCGGGAAAGAGGGGGAACTGGCGGCCGGTCTTGTCCGAAAGGAAATGCTGTCCTTCCTTGCAGGCGCATTTTCCCGCTCCCCGGCGGATGGCGCAGTTTTCAAAGATCATCAGGGGCAGACGGCCGTAGACGATGGCCTCGCAGGGCAAAGCCTTGCTCACATCCCGCATCTGGGGGAAGGTCATTTCAAAGGACAATGTGGCGCTTTGGAGCCCCTGGGCTTTCAGCTCCTTCAAAGCCTGGGAATTCATGATGTTCAGCCCAAAATCACCCCGCAGGGCAAAGCCGCTTTCCTTCAGGAGGGCGGCATGGCCCACATTGGAGCACACCACCTGGCCGATCCCCGCCTTTTTGCACTGGCGCAGCATCTCCAAAAACGGCGGCCACTGGCTGTCGAACATGATTCGAGGCAGAACCGGAGCCACCTGGATGCCCTTTTCCTGTTGCAGGGCGATGCACTCCGGCAGATGCCGGACGCACTCCTCCAGGGGAAGATACACATAGTCCGGATACAGAACAAGGAGAGGGGCAGAAAGCTGGTCAAACCGCTGGACCTGGAAAATCAGGCCGGGCTCTCCCTGGTGCTCCAGACGCCGTGCACCGGGCTGCCACTCCCCTTCTCTCCGCCGGGGCGACCGGCGGCGCAAGGAGGTAAGGCCGTCCAGGCATTGGCGGCGCATGGCGTTGATGGTGCTGGCCGGGATGCGCAGCATGGGGTCCAGAGCAATGTCCATCTTTTCCGGATAAAACACCGTGCCGCCGGTTTTGGACAGGTTCCGGGCCACTTCTTCCTGGGTGGTAGCCCGGGAAATGGCCCATTCTGCCATGGGGGCCTGGGCTTCATAGGAAAAGCCGTCTCCATCGGTGACGGTTAGCTTCATCTCCCGCCCTTCCAGAGCGGTAAAGGACAGATGAATGGGCACCCGGGGATTTTCCTTCCCCTCGTAGAGCTGGCGGGCCTGGGCGTAAACACCCCGGGCCGCCCGGGCGTCCTCTTCCCGACGGACACCGAACATCTGGGAGCCGGTTTTCCCTGTATAATACCCGTCGGTAAAGCCGCTGCGGGAGAAAACCTGTTCCAGCTGCTTCATTTCCTCCTGGGTGGGCGCTCTTCCCTGCTGGATGGCTTTTTTATAGATGCTGGTCACCAAGGCGGTGTATTCCGGCCGCTTCATCCGGCCTTCGATCTTGACGCAGGCCACCCCGGCCTGTTCCAGCTCCTGCAGGTGGGTGCACAGAGACAGATCCTTCAGACTGAGCCAGGGGGCGGGTTTTCCGCCGTCAAAGCCATAGGCCATGCGGCAGGGCTGGGCGCACAGGCCCCGGTTGCCGCTGCGGCCGCCGATGGCGGCAGAGAGATAGCACTGGCCGGAATAGCACATACACAAAGCTCCATGACAGAACACTTCGGTTTCGATGCCGCAGCGCTCTGTGATGAAGCGGATCTCATCCAGAGGCAGCTCCCGGGAGAGCACCACCCGGGAAAAGCCCATCTCTTTGCAGGCGATGGCCCCCGCCAGGTCGTGAACAGTCATCTGGGTGGAGGCGTGCACCGGCAGATCGGGGGCCAGCGCCCGCACCATGCGCAGCACGCCCAGATCCTGGACGATGACGGCGCTGGCTCCCTCCCGGTTCAGTGTGCTAATGAGGGAAGCGGCCTTTTGCAGTTCTCGGTCGGTGAGAAGGGTGTTCACCGTCACATAGGTGTGCACGCCCCGCAGGCGGCAATAGCGCAAAAGCTCGGGGAGCTCCTCTCCGGAAATATTCTTGGCGCTGCGCCGGGCGTTAAAGTCTCCGGCGCCGAAATAGATGGCGTCGGCGCCGCCGGCGATGGCGGCCATGGCCGATTCCAAAGAACCGGCGGGGCTCATCAGCTCCAAAGCCATGGCTTTGTTTTCCTCCTTTGCCTGGTCTGTCTGTTGGGTCCGGTTATCCCCGCTTCAGCCGGGCCAGTTCGGCCCGCAGGGAAGCGGCTTCATCGGCGTATTCCCGGATCTGGCTGCGCAGGCTGTCCGAAGCCGCCTGGGCCTTGTAATAATCGTCTGCAATATTCAAAGCGGCCATCACTGCCGCTGTCAAAGCCGAAAGATTGGCAGAGCCCTGGTGCACTTCCCGCAGTTTACGGTCCACCAGCTCGGCGGTTTTTTTCACATATTGGGGGTCGTCGTCGGCCAGAAGATGATATTCCATGCCTCCGATGGTCACCGTCACTCGATTCTTCACAGAAACCCGCCCTTTCCGGCGGCTTTGGCCGCCTTTTCTAAGAATAATATACCTAATATAGAAGTATATCATAGGAATCGCTGTTTGTTAAGGGAAAAAACCCCCTTCTTGAGACAGGGGACGGGCCGTGATACAATACCCATATAAAATAGGTATCATAGGCACGGTATGGCCGCAGACCTTCTGCGGAGCAAAGGAGCAGAACATGGAAATCGAAGTGAAGTACAAAGGAGAGGAAGGCATCGATCTGTTTGCCCATCCTCTTTTGGCCCCCTTCCTGGGGCCTTTGGGGGAGACGCCCATGAGCGCTTTTTATTATGATACGCCGGAGTCCGGCTGTGCTCAGGCGGGCTTTGCCCTGCGCCTGCGCCGGGAGGGGCCGGAGTCGGTGTGTACAGTCAAAGGCGGCGGTATGCAGGACGGCGTGGCCCGCCGGGTGGAGATCGAAGAAAAGGCAGACACCCTGGAACAGGGGGTGCAGGCTCTTTTGAACCGTCCCGACCTGCCGGAAAGCTGGCGGGAGACCTTGAGCGGGCCTTTTCAGGAAAAGGCCCGGATGGAGTTTTGTCGCTTATCCGCTCTGTTTTCCCGGGAGGGATTGACGGTGGAGCTGTGCCGGGATCAAGGGTGCATTCGGGCCGGGGGCAAAGAGGCCCCCATTGACGAATGGGAACTGGAGCTGAAAAAAGGTTCGGAAGAGGATTTTGACGCCTTGCGCCGGGAGCTGGAAAAAAGCCTGGGCCTCAAGGGCTGGGAAAAGTCCAAATTCGCTCGGGCCATGGAGCTTTTGGCATGAGGGGGCGGAACATATTGGCCTTTTTGAAAAAAGGCTATGGGAAACTGCGGCAGCTGTTGGGTCGGGCTCTTCCTGCGGCTTTGTGGGGCGGACTATTCTGGCTGATCGTTTTATGTATGGGGCACTTTTTCGGCGAGGGCAGCCGGGCCATGGCCCGGGCGGTGACAGGGGCCATCGCCTTCTGCACCGAAAAGATCCCCATTCCCCTGTCGGAGGTGTTTCTGGCCTTGGCGGTGGTGCTTGTGCTCTGGTTCCTTCTGGGTGGCGCCATCCGGGGAAAAGGCCGGGGCTTTCTTCGGGGACTTTGCCGTACGGCGGCGTTGACCCTTTGGGTAGGCGGCGCTTTTACCTTCCTGTGGGGCGTACAGTATCAGGCCCCTTCCCTGGCGGAGGAGCTGGGCCTTTCCGTCCGGCCCCGGTCGGTGGATGAACTGATGGAAAGCGCCATGATCCTTTTGGAGCAGGCCAATGAGCTGGCCGATCAGGTGCCCCGGGATGAAGACGGCACCTTTTTATCCGGGGATTTTTCCGCCCTCAGCCAGGAGACCGGCGCCCAGTATGAAAAGCTGGGAGAAAGCTATTCGGTCTATGGGTCCGGGCGGGTGACCATGGCCAAACAGGCCCGGGTGCTGGGAAAACTGATGCCCTGGGTGGGCATTGCAGGCTATTACTTCCCCTTTACCGCCGAGCCCACCGTGGGGCCCACGGTGAGCACCCACCTGGCCTATAACATCGCCCATGAGCAGGCCCATTGCCTGGGAGTGGCTCCCGAGGATGGGGCAGGTTTTTCCGCCTATCTGGCCTGTGTGAACAGCGATGATCTCGGTGTCCGGTACAGCGGCGTCATCAATGGCTATATTTATCTGTCCAACGCCCTTTATGATGTGTCCCCGGAGCTGTCCTCCCTGCTCAGCAGTCAGGTGGGAGAAAACCTCCGCCGGGATATCCGGGCCCTCAACGATTATCTCAGCCAGTTCGAAGGCCCGGCCAAAACCGCGGGCACGGCCGTCAACGATGCCTACCTGAAAGCCCAGAACCAAACGGCCGGCATCCAGAGTTATGGCAATATGGCGGACTTGCTCATTGCCTATACACTGGACGGTTTGGAATGAGATTTTTATGCAGAGTGATGAATAAATAACTATTGCGATTTTATACGGAGTATCGTATAATTATCCCATCGAAGACAAAGCGAATGCTTTTCAGATTGATGGAGGGAATTGCAATGAAACTGCTGAAAAAACTCACCGCCCTGTTTTTGGCGGGTATCACCGCCGCCACCCTTGGGGCCTGCACCAAAGAAGGGGGACAAAGCGGGAACGGCTCCCAGAACCAGGAGGAAAAAGACCAGATCGTCCTGGGCACCTCGGCCGACTACGCTCCTTTTGAGTTTCACAAGATCGTCAACGGCGAGGACACCATCATGGGTTGCGATGTGGCTCTGGCCCAGAAGATCGCCGACGACATGGGCAAAGAACTGGTCATTAAAGATATGGACTTCAACAGTCTGCTCACCGAGCTGGACAACGGCACGGTAGACTTCGTCATCGCTTCCCTGGCCCCCAATGAGGAGCGTAAGGAGCAGGTGGACTTTTCCGATTATTATTATACCGGCGGCGTCTGCTGCCTGGTGCGGGCGGAAGATGTGGATACCTACACCACCCCTGACAGCCTGGCCGGTCATTCGGTGGCGGCCCAGACCAGCTCCATCCATGAAAAAGTGGCCAAAGATCAGATGGCCGACTCTCCCCTGGTCTCCCTGGGTAAGGTGCCCGATATGATCATGCAGCTGAAAACCGGCAAGGTGGACGCTGTTTTGATGGATAAAGACACCGCAGACGGCTATCTAGCGGAAAATGACGACCTGGCCCAGGCATCCTTTGAGGTGTTTTACGAAGAAAGCACCTGCGCTGTGGCAGTGAAAAAGGGCAACACTCAGCTGCTGGAGCAGATCAATGAAACGGTGAAAGAAGTGAAGGAGCAGGGCCTGTTTGATCAGTATATGGAAGAAGCCAAGGCCCAGGCCCCCTCGGAGGATTGATCCTTTCACTCTTCCGTCACATTGAACCAGTATTTTCCCTTTCCATTGGGGGATTTCATACAAGTTGATGGGTATTTTGCTATTGAATTAATATGTATAGCGATGTATAATTATTGCACACAATCAAAACGCCCCATATGGGGATTACTGTGGAGGAAATGAAGATGAAACTGAAGAAATTTGCAGCCTTGCTGCTGGCAGCTGTGATGACTCTTTCCATGGCGGCCTGCACCAAGGAAGAGGGCCAGAGCAATGATGGCGGCTCCAAGGGCGGCGAAGAGAAGGATCAGCTGGTGCTGGGTACTTCCGCCGACTTTGCTCCCTATGAGTTCCACAAGATGGTCAACGGCAAAGACACCATCCTGGGCTTCGATGTGGCTCTGGCCAAGAAGATCGCCGAAGAGATGGACAAAGAGCTGGTGATCAAGGACATGGACTTCAACAGCCTGCTCAATGAGCTGAACAACGGCACCGTGGACTTTGTGGCCGCCGGCCTGTCTCCCGATGAAGAGCGGAAAAAGCAGGTGGACTTCTCCGATCCTTATTACTCCGGTGAACAGTGCTGCATCATCCGCAAAGAGGATGCCGAAAAGTATACTTCCCTGGAATCTTTCAAGGACCAGCAGATTGCGGCCCAGACCGGTTCCATTCAGGAGGGCATCGCCAAGGAGCAGTTCCCCGGTTCCGTGCTGGTTTCCCTGCCCAAGCTGCCCGATGAGATCATGTCCCTCAGCAGCGGCAAGGTAGAAGGTGTTATCGTGGAAGTGGCCGTGGCCAAAGGCTTTATCGCTCAGAACCCCGATCTGATGATCGCTGATTTCGATGTTCCCTATGACGCCACCGGCAGCTGCATTGCCGTGAAGAAGGGCAACACCGAGCTGCTGGATCACATCAATTCCGTCATCGCCGATGTGACTTCTTCCGGTGAGATGGACGAGATGGTCAACCAGGCCAACCTGGATTCCGAGTATTAAAAAATATGGGCCGGACGGGGCAGCGCTCCGGCCGGCTCTTGAGCGCTTTCCAAGGCGACAAGAGAGAGAAAAAAGGAGGTTACCGGCTTGAATATATCCTTTTCCTTCCTGCCGGACTACTGGCCCTATTTTAGGGACGGTGTTTATTACACAGTGGTGCTGGCTTTCCTCACAGTGGTTGTGGCTGTGATCCCTGCCATCTGTCTGGCATTGATGCGTTTGTCCAACAACAAGATCCTCAGATTCATTTCCAGTGCTTTTATTGAGATTGTTCGTGGTACTCCCATGCTAGTGCAGGTCTATATCGTTTATTTTGGCTTTTTTGGAGCGGTAAAGCTGCCCAACTACATGCTTTTCGGGTTTATGAACTTTTCCATGTTCCTGCCCTGTATCATCGCTTTGGCCATCAACAGCTCGGCCTATGTGGCGGAAGTCATCCGGGCAGGCATCCTGGCGGTGGACCGGGGCCAGACCGAAGCGGCCCGCTCCCTGGGCATGACCCAGGGCCAGTGCATGCGCATGATCGTGCTGCCCCAGGCTGTGAAGAACATTCTTCCCGCCCTGGGCAACGAGTTTGTTACCCTGGTAAAGGAAAGCTCCATCTGCTCCACCATCGGCGTCAGCGAGCTGATGTTCGGCGCCAACCTGACCCGCGGCGCTACATATCAGACCATGGGCCCCATGTTCCTGGCCGCCGGTCTCTATCTGTGCATTACATTCCCGGCTTCCAAACTGCTGGGTTATGTGGAAAGGAGGATGCGCCGTGGCGACGCCCGCTAATCATCTCATCGAAGTCCAGGGCCTGGTGAAAAAGTTCGGCCCGGAGATCACCGCTCTCGACCATGTGAACCTGACCATCGACAAGGGCCAGGTGGTGGTCATCGTAGGCCCCTCCGGTTCGGGTAAATCCACCCTGCTCCGCTCCCTCAATCTGCTGGAGGTTCCCACCGAAGGCAGCGTCATTTTTGAGGGTGTGGATATCACCGATAAAAAGATCAATCTGGATCAGCACCGCCAGAAGATGGGCATGGTGTTCCAGCATTTTAACCTCTTCCCCCACAAAACCGTGCTGGAGAACATGACTCTGGCTCCCATCAAGGTGAAGAAGATGGACCCGGCCCAGGCGGAAAGTATGGCTATGGACCTGTTGCGCAAGGTCAATCTGGAAGATCGGGCCCAGGCCTATCCGGCTCAGCTCTCCGGCGGCCAGAAACAGCGTATCGCCATTGTGCGTGCTCTGTGCATGCAGCCCGATGTGATGCTCTTTGACGAGCCCACCTCGGCTCTGGACCCGGAAATGGTAGGCGAGGTGCTGGAGGTTATGAAGGACCTGGCCGCCCAGGGCATGACCATGGTGGTGGTCACCCACGAAATGGGCTTTGCCCGGGAAGTGGGTACCCGGGTGCTCTTTATGGATCAGGGCCATCTGTTGGTGGACCAGCCCCCGGAGGAGTTTTTCGGCCATCCCGAAAACCCCCGCTTGCAAGAATTCTTGTCCAAAGTGCTGTAAATTTCAAACTGGGCCGGAGGAATCCTCCGGCCCAGTTGTTTCGGCGATATTGACAAAAAAATATCAAAATTTTGTCCGCTTTGCCTCTTCCCTTTTGAGAAAAAAAGGCGCATAATAAGGCCGAAATCAAAGGAAACGCTGCGGCGCTCTTTTTTTGGGATCAAGTGTTAAAAAAATAACAAATACGGCACGGGCCGCAAACTTAGGAGGAATTGATATGGCACGATTCACATTGCCCCGGGATCTGTATCATGGTAAGGGCGCTATTGAAGAACTGAAGAATCTGAAAGGCAAAAAGGCTATTGTTGTGGTAGGCGGCGGCTCCATGAAGCGTTTCGGCTTCCTGGATAAAGCGGTGAACAACCTGAAGGCGGCCGGCATGGAAGTGCAGCTGTTTGAGAATGTGGAGCCCGATCCTTCTGTGGAGACCGTCATGCGCGGCGCCCAGATGATGCGGGAGTTTGAGCCCGACTGGATCGTGGCCATGGGCGGCGGTTCCCCCATCGATGCGGCCAAAGCCATGTGGGCCTTCTATGAATATCCGGAGACCACCTTTGAGCAGCTGATCACCCCCTTCAACTTCCCCACTCTGCGCACCAAGGCTCACTTCTGCGCCATTCCCTCCACTTCCGGCACAGCCACTGAAGTGACAGCCTTCAGCGTCATCACCGACTATGAGAAGGGCATCAAGTATCCTCTGGCCGACTTTAACATCACCCCCGATGTGGCCATTGTGGACCCGGATCTGGCCGAAACCATGCCCAAAAAGCTGACGGCCCACACCGGTATGGACGCCATGACCCACGCCATCGAGGCTTATGTGTCCACCGCTCATTGCGATTACACCGATCCTCTGGCTCTCCATGCTATCCATATGATCCATGAGGACCTGATCGCCTCCTTCCAGGGAGATATGGCCGCCCGGGATCGGATGCACAACGCCCAGTGCCTGGCCGGCATGGCCTTCTCCAACGCTCTGCTGGGCATCGTTCATTCCATGGCCCACAAGACCGGCGCCGCCTTCTCCGGTGGGCATATTGTCCATGGCTGCGCCAACGCCATGTACCTGCCCAAGGTCATTCGCTATAACGCCAAGAATCCGGAAGCTGCGGAGCGCTATGCCCAGATCGCTAAGTTCCTCCACCTCTCCGGCAGCAACACCGAAGAGCTGGTCACCAGCCTGATCGAAGAGCTGAAGAAGATGAACAAGACCCTGGAGATCCCCTCCTGCATCAAGGATTACGAGGGCGGCATCATCGACGAGAATGAGTTCATGGAGAAACTGCCTCAGGTGGCCGAGCTGGCCATCGGCGATGCCTGCACTGGCACCAATCCCCGCATCCCCACCCAGGAAGAGATGGAGAAGCTGCTGAAGGCTTGCTATTACGACCTGGAGATCGATTTCTAAAATAAAGTATAAAAAAGCAGCGCCGCATCTCGCGGCGCTGCTTTTTTGCTTGTTACAGGTTAAAGCGGGATGTCTTTCAGATCCACTTTGCATTCGTTCCAATCTGAAAAAGTGTGGTTTTCTTCGAACTTTTTCAGAGGAATGCAGGAAAACCAGGCTTTGCATCCCAGCAGGGTACCCTCTCCCCAACCGGCGTAAAAATGATACCGGTCCTCGGAATTGAAGGTGTAGGTTTCGGTGATGCTTTCAAAGGGCAGCAGCACCGGCTGATCGGTGACGCTGAGAGTGGACTGGAGAGTGGGATCGGGTCGGCCCAGGGCTTCATTATAGGAGAAGGGGGTAAACACCGAGCCGCTGTAGGCGATGCGCTGGGGCCAGGGCGTATTGTTCCGCAGGGTGCACTGGACGGTGATCGTTCCTTCGTTTTTGTCGCTGGGCTTCTGGATAACCTTCATAGAAAGGCTGAAGTCCTCCAAAGTGGCGATCTGATCCCGCTGGAAGCCGTAATAGAGCCAGCCGCCGATGCCCAGACCGAGAACAAGAAGCACAAGCAACGTCCCTAGCAGCCATTTTTTCTTTTTCATAAAAGAGAATCATTCCCTTTACTAAGGTGCAAAACTAATACCTGCTTAATTGTGTGCACCAGCGTTATTGTTATATACAGTAACCGGGGTAATACGAAGTCTAGAGGCGATTACATCTTGGCGTGTTCCATTTAGACCGGATGTGACAATGCCAATAAGAACATTAGAACCACCAGCGGTATAGCATATAGCACCGCCACTATCTCCAGGTTGTAGTTTGGCATTGTATCGCAGGAGATTTCTATAATAACGATAACCTCCAGTGTGCTCATCTCGTACAGACTCTGTAGCATTTACCATTTGCAAAGTTCCATTTACCTTTCCAGAGCGTGCGCCAAATATGGAAATAGAATTACCTTCCATATAAGATTGGGCAATATCATCAACTTGGAGATATTCAGAACCGCCAGATTGATTTTTTAGAACATAGGATGTATACCATGTTGTTCCGGAAGAGGTTTCAAATGGAACAAAAGCTGCATCGCCAGTGCCATAAGTTGTAGTAGTGGTGCCTCCAATCATAGAGTGTGTACAAGTTCCTACATAAGTATAGGGACTTGTGAACATCGAAACACGATCTCCAATAGAAGCGACATGGCCTGCAGTTACGAAGCCATATTTGCGTGTACTTTCATTAAAAGCATTGTAGCCGACAGAGCCAAGAGGACTGGTATTGGTAGCGATAGCATCTCCACCATAGAAATACGCTAGTGCATTATTTTCAGGTGCTTCAAAAAAGTTTAGCAACTCTTCTGAATAAGCAGGAAAACGATTTTGCACATAATTACGAATCTCATCCTCTAGTTGTTGAGTTAAGGATTCAACATATACATCTACACTATTAGTTTTTTGTACATAACCAATGGTTCGGATGTTATATTGTTCCATAACATTTTCGAGTATTGATTGTACATTTTGTAGCTGCAAAAGAGAATATTTCACAGGTATATATTTCACAGGAAGTTCTTTCATATGGGTAGTAATTTCGGATTTCAATTCAGAATCAAAATTGCTAGTTTCAGCGATATTCAATGGTGAAATTTCTGTTTTTATATTAGCTACAGAATGCAACTCATTGGGAGCAGCAACCACACAAACATATACAGTGTCTCCACCATTTGTGTACATGCCTCCATAAATCGAAGATAATGCAGTGTCTTTGGAAGAAAATTCAAGAACTTCTTTTTGATATAAAAGTTGCGCTTGAAGCTTTGCTACTTCAGTACGAATAAGAGGATCTGTTTTGCGAGAATACTCAGGTGCTGCTGTATTTACCGCATATGTTCGTGGGATACAGATAGAAACCAACATCATTACTGCACATAAGAGCGATGACCATCTTTTCATAACAATTTTCCTCCTTTACTATATTAGTTGTATAATATAGTAAATATTATACAGTATATAACTAAAAAAGCAACTGTCAATATGTACAAAAAACAAAGTAAATATATATAAAGTTAAAAGAACGCTGTGCAAAGCACAGCGTTCTTTTTTGCAGTTTGCAGCTTAGCCGAACATTTTCAGCAGGAAGCCCGCCGCCACAGCACTGCCGATCACGCCGGCCACATTGGGGCCCATGGCGAACATCAGCAGATAATTGGATTTGTTGTACTTCTGGCCTTCCACATTGGCCACACGGGCAGCCATAGGCACAGCAGACACGCCGGCCGCACCGATCAGGGGGTTGATCTTGCCGTGGGACAGTTTGCACATCAACTTGCCCAGCAGCACGCCGCCGGCGGTGGAGAAGGCAAAAGCCACAAGGCCCAGACAGATGATCATCAGAGTCTGGGGCTTGAGGAAGATGGTGCCGTCGGCACTGGCGCCCACAGACACACCCAGCAGAATGGTGACGATGTTGATCAGAGCATTCTGAGCGGTGTCACTGAGACGAGGCACAACGCCGCTTTCCCGGAACAGGTTGCCCAGCATGAACATACCCAGCAGAGGAGCCACAGAGGGGAGCATCAGCACCACCACGATGGTCACGGCGATGGGGAAGATGATCTTTTCGGTCTGAGAGACCTTCCGCAGCTGCTTCATCTGGATCTTCCGCTCTTTTTCCGTGGTCAGCAGCCGCATGATGGGGGGCTGGATCAGGGGGATCAGAGCCATGTAGGAATAGGCCGCCACCGCAATGGGAGCCAATAGCTCAGAAGCCAGCTTGGTGGCCAGAAAGATAGCCGTGGGTCCGTCGGCGCCGCCGATGATGGCGATGGCCGCTGCCTGTTGGGGAGTGAAGTCGATGCCCGGGATGGTGTGGCCCATCACAATGGCCAGCACAAAGGCCACATAAATGCCCAGCTGAGCAGCAGCGCCCAGCAGCAGGCTCATGGGGTTGGCCAGCATGGGACCGAAGTCGGTCATGGCGCCCACGCCCATAAAGATCAGACAGGGGAAAATACTGCTCTTAACGCCTTGGCTGAACAGATACAGCAGTCCGGCCTTGGTCCAGCTCTCCCCTTCCGGCGGCGGGCTCATCAGTCCGCCCAGAGGCAGGTTGACCAGCAGCATGCCAAAAGCAATGGTCAGAAGGAGCATGGGCTCGAACTTTTTCACAATGGCTAGATAGATCAGGGCACAGGCCACCAGGATCATGACGACCTGCTCCCAGGTGATGGCAGCAAATCCGCTGTCCATCACCAGACCCTTGAGAACTTCTGTGATATTCATAAAGATGTCCTCCTCTTAGGAGATCACAAAGAGCAGATCGCCGGTGTTCACCTGAGCACCCTTGGTGGCGGCCATCTGAGCGATGGTGCCGGAGCAGGGAGCGGTGATCTCGTTTTCCATCTTCATGGCTTCCAGGATGATGATCACATCCCCTTCCTTGACAGCGGCGCCAGTCTGGACCTTGATGTCGATGATGGAGCCGGGCATGGGGGATTCCACCTTGGTGCCGGCGGCTGCGGCCACAGGAGCGGGAGCAGCAGCGGGGGCCGGGGCGGCTGCGGGAGCAGGTGCTGCGGCCGGTGCCGGAGCGGGTGCTGCCGGAGCGGCGGCTACCACCACGGGAGCGTCGGTGACGCTTTCCAGAATGGCCTCGCCCTTTTCCACCAGGACTTCATAATTCTTGCCGTTGAGTGTGACGATGTATTTCATTTGCTCTTGTTCCTCCCTTAGTCGATGGGCCGGATGGAGATGAACCGCAGGGTGTTCAGCGGCTCGCCCATCTGGTCGGCTACGATGGCCATGATCATGGCAGCGTCTTTGTCGTCCACAGTGGTCAAGTCACATTCCCCGCGGGACTGCGTAACGGGGATGGGTTTGCCCTGGGGCTTGGGGGGCTCCTGGGGCTTGGGAGCCGGGGCGGGGGCCGCAGGCTCTGCCTTGGCGGGGGCGTTATCCTCCTGGGAAATGCGGGCCACGACCTTGGACATGATGGCGATGATCACGGCCAGAAGGGCCAGAACAGCCATGACCACTGCAATGCCCAGACCAGCGGTGACCAGAGCTTCGCCCACCGACATTTCCGTGATGGCCAAAACGATGTTTGTCATACCGCTGCCTCCTTAGTCCACTTTGCGGATCTGATAGGAGACGGTGTTGTGTTCCCGCTCCTCGCGCTCTTTGAAGAACTTCTCGGCGATCTGGGGGAAGGCCACATAGGACAGCACATCCTCATCGCTGCGGGCCAGGTCACCGATCTCTTTCTTGGCCTTTTCAAAGCCGGGCTCCAATGTGTCGGCAAAGCGGCACTCCAGGGGCTTTTCATCTCCCAGCACCTTCTTGACCAGCTCGGCGTTCAGCTCGCCGGGAGCTCTGCCGTATTCGCCGCGGATATAGGCCTTGATCTCTTTGGTGATGTTCTTATACCGCTGGCCGGAGAGCACATTGTTGGCCGCCTGCACGCCCACCATCTGGCTGGAGGGGGTGACCAGGGGCGGATAACCCAGGTCGGCACGGACTCTGGGGGTCTCTTCCAGAACTTCCTGGAGACGGTCCAGAGCGTTCTGAGCCTTCAGCTGAGCAATCAGGTTGGACAGCATGCCGCCGGGCACCTGATAGGTCAGAGAGTCGGGATCGGTGCCCATGACCACCGGGTTGAGCAGGCCGGTTTCCAGAGCCTTGTCCCGGATGGGGCGGAAGAAGTCGTTGATCTCTTTCAGCACATCCTCATTCAGGCCGGCGTCATAGCCAAACTGCTTGAGGGTGTAGTTCATGGACTCTGTGGGGGGCTGAGAAGTGCCGCCGGACATGCAGGCGATGGCGCAGTCGATGGTGGTAGCGCCGGCTTCGATGGCCTTCAGATAGGTCATGGGGCCCAGGCCGGTGGTGCAGTGGGTGTGAACCACGATGGGCAGCTTGACGGCTTCCTTCACCGCCTTGACCAGGTCATAGGCCTCCTTGGGAGACATGATGCCGGCCATATCCTTGATGCAGATGCTGTGGCAGCCCATCTTCTCCAGCTGACGGGCCAGGTTCACGAAGTTTTCCGGGGTGTGAATGGGGCTGGTGGTATAGCACAGGGTGCCCTGAACATGGGCGCCGGCCTTGATGGCCTCGTCCACCGCCACTTCGATGTTCCGCAAGTCGTTGAGGGCGTCGAAGATGCGGATGATGTCAATGCCGTTTTCCACGCTCTTGCGCACGAAAGCCCGGACGATGTCATCGGGATAGTGCTTGTAGCCCAGCAGGTTTTGGCCGCGCAGCAACATCTGCAGCTTGGTGTTCTTTACCACTTTGCGGATCTTGCGCAAGCGCTCCCAGGGATCTTCATGTAGGTAGCGCAGGCAGGAATCGAAGGTGGCGCCGCCCCAGCACTCCAGGGCGTAGTAGCCGGCCTTGTCCATGGTCTCCAGGATGGGCTCAAAGTCGCTCATGGGCATGCGGGTGGCGATCAGCGACTGGTTGGCGTCCCGAAGTACCGTTTCGGTGATGTTGATTTTCATCTGCTTTTCCTCCATCTGATTAAAAGTGACAGATCAAAATTTCCGTTATTTTCATAGTACCATAAAATTGCTTAAAATCAAAGAACATTGTTATTTTCTAAACGGATTTTAAAGAAAATGTAAAAAGGGGCCAAAGGGACTTTTTTTTCTTTTTTCTTTTTTCCCATGCTTTTCTTTTAAAAGAAAAATATGATATAATAAAAAATTATGAATATATATGACAGAAAATGGATCCTAAGACAACTTATTCCTGTTTGCCTGCTTGGAGCGACGGGAGAAAGTGCACAAAATAGCGGATAGATATCAAATGGATCTGCGCAATATAACCATATTGATTTGAGGCAAACTGTGCAGGCCGTCAATAGAAATGCGGGATAGCAGCATGATGTGTGACACCGGCTGCGGCGGCCACTATGCCCAGTACGGGCAAGCGGTACTGGCCCAGGGCTTTGACCGGACACAAAACAACGCCCCTGTGGTGTTCTGCTCCTATCCCCTGGCTTGCGAAACCTGCGGTAAGCATATATGGAGCCATACCCAGGTGGAGCTGCCTGCGGAGCTGGTGGAAGAGGCCGCAGAGCTGATCTGGTGAGCAAAAACAAACAGTGAAAAAATGCATCGTTCAGGGCCCCGAATTTTTCGGGGCCCTGACTGTCAAAAAACCTATATAATGCAAAGAAACCGTTTGCCTTACCCCTCATCAATTCGCAAAAACCGGCGACCGGTGCGTCGGTTTTTGCACTTCTCAAGGGGCCAGTGTGGCCGAACGGCTGCACGCAGACTCTTGCAAAACTCGAAAAAGTGGCCTGAGCCACTTTTTCGACACGGACAGCCCCGAATTTTTCGGGGCTCTTTTTTTCCTTTGACCTTTGCCGTAGTTGACAGAATATGATATAATAACATATTGTCAGTATCTATAAAAAGCCGCTTTTGGCGGGAGAGGAGGAGCGGGATGAGTCGGGATGTGACGATTTTCCTCCGCAGCAGTCAGCGTTATCCCCAGCAGGAGCCGGAAGAGATGGAGCTGACGGTACATGGCAAGCTCTATTTCCGGGGCGGCTGTTTCTTTGTTTCCTATGAAGAAAGCGCCATGACCGGTATGGAGGGAACCCGAACCACTTTGAAAGTGGAACCAGGACGGGTGGAGATCATCCGCACGGGAAAAAACCACAGCCGTCTGTGCTTTCAGGAAGGGCTGCGGCACGAAAGCCCCTACCGCACCCCCTACGGCCTTTTGCAGCTGGCCACTGTCACCCATAGCCTTACATCCCGGATGGGACAGGACGGCGGCGCTTTGTCCATTCGCTATCAGGTGGAGCTGGACGGGCAGCTTGCCTCAGAAAATCATTTGCAGATCGAAGTGCGCCCCTAGACACAGGGGAAGAATAAATTTGGAGGTTTGACCTTATGAATCATGTGCTCAACGCAAAGGAGCAGGCCCAGAGCCTGATCCTCAAAGCCTATCGGCAGGCGGCGGAAGAAGGACTGCTGCCCTCCCATCCTTTTGAGACCGCTCCGGTGGAGATCCCCAAGGATGTGAAGAACGGCGATTTCGCATCCACCTTTGCCATGCAGGCGGCAAAGCCTCTGGGCATGAATCCCCGGAAGATCGCCGAGGCCATCTGTGAGAAAGCCCAGCTGGAGGGGACCATCTTCTCCGGTCTGGAGATCGCCGGCCCTGGCTTCCTCAATCTGCGCCTGGGCCACGGTTATTTTGAAAATGTGCTGCGGGATATCCAGGAGGAAGGGAAAAACTACGGCCGCAGCCAGAGCGGGAAAAAGGAAAAGATCATGGTGGAATTTGTTTCCGCCAACCCCACCGGCCCCATGCACATGGGCAACGCCCGGGGCGGCGTTCTGGGCGACAGCCTGGCAGAGGTTCTGTCCCGGGCAGGCAACGATGTGTCCCGGGAATTCTATGTGAATGATGCCGGCAACCAGATCGAAAAGTTCGCTCAGTCTCTGGAAGCCCGGTATTTTCAGATTCTGGACGGGGAAGAGAATGTCCCCTTCCCCGAGGACGGCTATCACGGCGACGACATCCGGGAGCTGGCCAAGATCTTCTATGAGCAGCATGGGGATTCCTACCGGAATGTATCCCAGAAGGAGCGTCATGATGCGCTGGTGCAGTTCGGCCTGGAAAAGAACCTGGCCAAAATGCGCCGGGATCTGGAAAAGTACCGGATCACCTATGACACCTGGTTCTTTGAATCCACCCTTCATGACTCCGGCTATGTAAAGGAGACGGTGGATCTGCTCACCCAGAAGGGCGCCACCTATGAAAGCGAAGGGGCTTTGTGGCTGCGCACCAGCGACTACGGCTGTGAAAAGGACGATGTGCTCCGCCGGGCCAATGGCTTCTATACCTATTTTGCCGCTGATATCGCCTACCATCGGAACAAGTTTGAGCAGCGGGGCTTTGATCGGGTCATCAACATCTGGGGCGCCGATCACCATGGCCATGTGGCCCGTCTGAAGGCTGCTCTGGATATCCTGGGCCTGGATGGCTCTCACCGGCTGGAGATCGTGCTGATGCAGCTGGTGCGGCTGATGCGGGATGGCGAAGTGGTGCGTATGAGCAAGCGTACCGGTAAGGCCATCACCCTGTCCGACCTGCTGGATGAGATCTCCTGCGATGCCGCCCGTTACTTCTTTAATTCCCGGGCCGCTGACACCCACCTGGAGTTTGATCTGGGCCTGGCCGTGCGGGAGGACAACGAAAACCCGGTGTATTATGTCCAGTATGCCCACGCTCGGGTCAAGAGCATCCTGCGGAACCTGGAGCAGGAAGGGGTGCAGTGCAGTGAGAATCCCGACCTGTCCCTGCTGAAAAGCGAAGAGGAGCTGGAACTCATCCGGGAACTGGCCCGTCTGCCCGAAGAGATCCGCCTGGCCGCCCGGGATCGGGAGCCTTCCCGCATCAACCGGTATGTAAACAATGTGGCCGCTGCCTTCCACCGGTTCTACACCGTCAGCCGTATCCGGGATGCAGAGACAGAGGCTCTGCGGGATGCCCGGGTCTATCTGATCCGCCAGGTGGCCACCGTCATCGAAAATGGCCTGTCGGTCTTTGGCGTCACCGCTCCCGACAAGATGTAATGCAACGATTGTTTGCCTTCTTTTGGTTTCGCCCCAGGAAAGGAAAGAAAGATGAAAACCGCGAGAAAACTCACAGCGCTTTTGTGCGCGCTGGTCCTTTGTGTTTCTCTGAGCGTGCCGGCGTCGGCCTTCACGGCGGAGGAACAGTATGACAACCTGATGGCCATTGTGGATCTGATCCGCCGGGTGGCGGTGGACTCCTCCATGAGCGACGATCCGCTGGCCCGGGGCCTTAAGACCCTCTTTGAAGAAGATCCTGAGGCTTACGAAAAGCTGATGAGCAGCATGCTCAGCAGCTATGACCGGTATTCCAACTATGTGCCTGCCGGCCAGTATGATGTGAGCTATCCCTCAAACTCCAGCTATGTGGGCGTGGGCGTCACTCTGGAGCAGTACGGAGAAGATGTGCGCATCGCCGCCGTCACCGAAGGGAGCAGCGCCCAGAAGGCCGGCATCCAGCCGGGGGATATCCTGATGTCGGTGAACGGTACCTATACCCACGGCATGACGCTGGATCAGGTCTCTCCCCTGCTGCGAGGTGAGCAGGGCACTAAGGTCACCGTCAGCGTCCGGCGGGCCACCGGCGGCTATACCTATGTGCTGGAGCGGAAATACATCGACATTTCCAACTTCTCTTCCCGGGTGCTGGAGGACGGCATCTATTATATGAAGTGGACCCGCTTTGCCGAGACCACTTCCTATCTCCAGTTCGTCTTTGCCATTAAAGATCTGGTGGAAAACCAGTGCGGCGTGCTCATTCTGGATCTGCGGGGCAATCCCGGCGGCGAAGTGAACATGGCCCTTAACGCCCTCAACCGGTTGATCCCCGATGAGGGAAAGAACTTCTTTGCCATCTCCAGCCGTCAGGGAGAGGACAAGAATATCGAAGTCTATAAATCCGAGGGCATGGGCCCCCGGCTCAACAAGATCCTTATTCTGCAGGACGAAGGCAGCGCCAGCGCTTCGGAGATCGTCATCAGTTCTCTGTGTGATCTGGGTTATGCCGAAAGCGTGGGCACCACCACCTATGGCAAGGCCCGTGGCCAGTATCATCTGGTGTTTGACGACGGTTCCGCTGTGGTCATCACCGGTCTGGAGCTCATCGCCCCCTCTACCCCGGACTATGACGGCGTAGGCCTGGCCCCCGATCATGAGGTGGAAAATACGGTAGAGCCCCACCCTGCCGCCCAGTGCGGCAAGGTGCCCGAGCGGTTCCTCAACATCACCAACTGGTCGGAGGATACCTATAAGCTCAACTGCGCTCTGGCGGCGCTTGGCCTTCTGGACGAGAGCCAGAAAGCCGATATGTATGAGTTCGATCAGCTCACCGCCGATGCCCTCAACGCCTTCCGCGGCTATCGGGGCATTGCACCCCAGAATTATCTGGATGCCCAGACAGCGGCCCTTATCAACCAGCAGCTCACCGACATGGCCTCTCAGCAGGTGGTGGCGGACAAGCAGCTTCAGTATGCTTTGGAGCTGGCCCGGGAATATGCCAAGCAGCCGCTGCAATACACCGTGGATGAATACGGTAACTTTACCAATCTGACACAGACAGAGGAGACCCCTGCGCCGGAGGAAACCCAGGGCCAGGAGACTCCTGCTGCTTAAAAAGGAGAGCGAATGATGAAACCACTTCCCTTTTCCCTTCCGGCCCTGCTGTGTCCTCAGCTTTCTGCTGAGGGCGAGGGCGAAGATCTGCCCTGGCCGTTGCAGCGGCCTGACCGCTTGCTCTTTTCCCTGCCGGAGCAGGAGGAGGAAGACACCCAGCAATGGGTAGAGCAGTTCAAAGCCATCATCGGGGATGCCCAGGGGTTTGTCATGGCCGATTGCGGTATGCCGGTGCCACAGCAGCGGGCCGCTTTGCTGGCCTGCCAGGAGAGCCCCGGGAAGCCGGCCTTTGTGGCTTGCCTCACCCTGGACGAAGAGAGCCACACCCCCGACGGCTGGGATGGGGATGCATCCCTGGTTCTGCTGCAAAGCATGGGCTGTGCAGCGGTGCTCTTCACCGCCGGCGACAAAGAGGCGATGGAAGAGCTGCCCCGCCTGTTCAGCACTTTGTGGGAGGATGCCCGGATTCCAGTGGGGGTTATTTTGCCCAAGGAAAGCGATCAGCAGCTGGTGGCCGCCTTCCCCCGGTCCTGTCTGATGATGGGCCTGGATGAAAGCGCCTGCATTCATCTGGGAGAGCTGGGAGAAAAAACAGGGTTTTGGAAGCGGGAGCTGGTCATAGCCGATCCCCCGGAGGAGGACTGGTTCATTGCTGTGTCCAATGGCCGGGATCATCTGCTGGACCCTGCTTTTGACATCGACGGGGAACTGGAGTGCCAGGGGGATTTTACCCAGCAGCTGCTGGATCTGGAAAGCGACGGCTGCACCGCTTTGCGTCTGCTGCTGCCCGATGAAGATGCAGTGGATCTTTTTGCCGCTGAGCAGTATATGGTCAAGATGCCCATCAGTTTGTGTGCACAGGACCCGGTGCTGCTGGAGCGGGCGCTGCGGGCCTTCTGGGGCCGGGCGGTTTATGACGGCACCTGGCCTTTGGAAGAGGAGGATCTGCGGCCGTTGGTGAAAAAATACGGCCTGATCCTGCTGTAATGGAAAAAGTCCTTGCCTTTTGCCAGGGATTGTGGTATTATATTGAATGCATCGAAATCAAAGTATTTGCCATCCTATGATTGACCGGAGGTTTTTTTAGAATGAGTGAGACCGTTCGCCTTGTATTGACCATCATCCAGGTGATTGTCAGCCTGGTGCTTATTTTGACCGTTATTTTCCAGTCCGGCAAGCAGTCCGGCCTCTCCGGTTCCATCAACGGTGTGGCCGACACCTTCTTCGGGAAGAACAAAGCCCGTTCTCTGGACGCCAAGCTGGAGCGGCTGACCACCATCACCGCCATTTGCTTTATCGTCCTCACCTTTGTTCTCACCATCCTGTAAGAATAAGCAAAGGAAACCAAAGCCCTGGGAAAAGTCCCAGGGCTTTTTCGTTTTTTCCTCTTTCCGGCCGAAAGGCTCTGTGCTATACTGAGAAAAATTTGATTTGCATTTATGGAATTTGGTATGGCAAGGAGGGTATTTTATGAAAAGCATCAAGCCCGGACGGGGCCCTTCCATGATGGGAGGCCTGGGCAGCATTTTCGCCGGGGTGTTCGGCGTCATCTGGACCATGGCGGCTGTGCAGATGGGAGCCGGAATTTTTGCCTTGTTCGGCGTGGTTTTCATTTTGTTTGCCGTTTTGCAGGCCGTCTATCAGTTTAAAAATGCCACCGGGGAAAACCGGTATTCGGAGTTTGACATCACCGAGGACGGCGAGGAGCCCGACCCGTTGGAAAAGAGGATGGCCCCTCCCTCCTCCCCTGCGGAGGAGAACAAAGAGCCGGGAGGAGGCTTCTGTCCCTATTGCGGGGCCCCGGCGGAAAAGGACTATGACTTCTGCCGCCGCTGCGGCAAAAAGCTGCCTTAATATGCAAACAAAGAGCGCCCTTGCGATAAAAGGGCGCTCTTTGTTTTTGGATGAAGCCGGTGGGGGCGCTTGCGGAAACTGCGATTTTATGGTATTCTTTTCAATGCAGCAGTTTCGACTCTAAACTGCTTGCCGGCGAAAATCATGGAAGGAAGTGATCCCATGGCCAAAGGCCTTGCCCGATTTATGGGCGCCCAGGATATGACGGTGGGCAGCCCGGTGAAAAAACTCATCCAGTTTTCCATCCCTCTGCTCATTGGAAATCTGGCCCAGCAGCTTTATAACACTGTAGACTCCATTGTGGTAGGTCGTTATGTGGGCGACAATGCCCTGGCGGCCGTGGGAGCCAGCGGTCCCATGATCAATTTGCTTCTGGTGCTTTTTGTGGGTATCTCCACCGGCGCCAATGTGATGGTGGCCCAGTATTTTGGGGCCAAGCGCCGTTCGGAATTGTCCGATACAGTGGGAACGGTCATTACCCTTACTCTGCTGGCCTCCATTATCATCATGATTGTCGGCCCGCTTTTGGTGCCGCCTTTTTTGCGTATGGTGGATACGCCGGTGGAGATCTTTGATATGACATCCTCCTATCTCACCATTTATTTCCTGGGCATCGCCGGTATGGCCTATTATAATATCATCGCCGGTGTGCTGCGAGGCATGGGAGATTCGGTAATGCCGCTGCTGTTTCTGATGGCGGCTTGTTTGACCAATATCGTTCTGGACCTTCTCTTTGTGGCCAAGTTTGGCTGGGGCGTGGCCGGTGTGGCCATTGCCACCATCATCGCCCAGTTTTTGTCGGCCTCCCTCTGTCTGTTCCGTCTGTTCCAGATGAAGGATACCCTGGACATCAACCTCCACACTTTGAAGCCCCACCTCCTTCTGGCCAAGGAGCTTTTGATTCTGGGCCTGCCCTCCGGTTTGTCCCAGGCCATCTTCTCCATGTCGGCCATTGTGGTGCAGTCGCTTACCAACAGCTTCGGCGCCCTGGTGGTGGCGGTGAATACCGTAGTTATGCGCGTGGACGGCTTTGCCATGATGCCCAACTTCACCTTTGGCAATGCCATGACCACCTATACCGGCCAGAATATGGGCGCTGGACGCACCGACCGGGTGGAAGAAGGCATCCGGGATGGTCTGCGTCTGGGACTGCTGGTCATCGCCGTGCTGGTGGCGGCCATTGTGATCTTTGGCTCCTCTCTCATCCGGTTGTTTACCGATACGCCGGAAGTGGTGGAGATGGGCCGGAATGTGCTGCGGGTGCTGGCCCTGGGCTATATTGCCATGGCCATTACCCAGACGCTGTCCGGCGTCATGCGGGGTGCGGGTGACACCATGAGCCCCATGTGGATCTCGCTCACCACCACAGTGGTCATCCGGGTGCCGCTGGCCTATGGCCTGGCGGCCGTGATGCACTCCCCTTATTGCCTGTTTATCAGTTTGCTGATTTCCTGGTGTATGGGCGCTATTTTGTCGGTGATCGCCTACCGCCGGGGCAAATGGCGGAAAAAAGCCATTGTGAAAAAAGAAGAAGCGTAAAAAAAGCTGTCCGGAAAAATTTCCGGACAGCTTTTTTGTATGGGAGGAATCAGGATAATTCGAATTTGCCGGTATAGAGCTGATAGTATTGGCCTTTTTGCTCCATCAGCTCTTCGTGGGTGCCCCGCTCGATGATGTTGCCGTTTTCCAGCACCATGATGGCGTTGGAATTGTGGACGGTGGACAGACGGTGGGCAATGACAAACACCGTGCGGCCCGACATCAGATTGTCCATGCCTTCCTGCACGATACGCTCGGTGCGGGTGTCGATGGAGGAAGTGGCTTCGTCCAGAATGAGCACCGGCGGGTCGGCCACCGCCACCCGGGCAATGGCCAGAAGCTGACGCTGGCCCTGGGACAGGCTGCCGCCGTCGGCGGTGAGCATGGTGGCATAGCCCTGGGGCAGCTGCTCGATGAAGGTGTCGGCATTGGCCAGGTGTGCGGCCTGGATCACATCCTCGTCGGTGGCGTCCAGCCGGCCGTAGCGGATGTTGTCCATAACGGTGCCGGTGAACAAATGGGTATCCTGCAAAACGATGCCCAGGGACCGGCGAAGGGATTCTTTGTGGATACGGCTGACCGGGATACCGTCATAGAGGATCTCGCCCCGGTCGATGTCATAGAATCGGTTGATTAGGTTGGTGATGGTGGTTTTGCCTGCACCGGTGGCGCCCACAAAGGCGATTTTCTGGCCCGGCTTGGCATAGAGGCTGATGTTGTGAAGCACGGTTTTCTCCGGCACATAACCGAAGGTCACATCTTTCATGCGCACATCGCCCCGCAGAGGTGTGAGGGTGCCGTCGGGGCTCTTCCAGGCCCACAGCTCGGTACGGTCCTGGGTCTCCTGAAGCTTGCCGTTTTTGTCCAGAAGCACATTGACCAGGGTCACATCGCCCTTGTCCTCTTCGGGCTCTTCGTCCAGCAAGGTGAAGATCCGCTGGGCGCCGGCCAGGGCCATGATGATGGCATTGATCTGCTGGGAGATCTGGGAGATGGGCTGGTTGAAGCTGCGGTTGAACTGGAGGAAGGAGGCAAGGCCGCCCAGAGTGAAGCCGCCCACGCCGCCGATGGCCAGAAGGGCGCCCACAATGGAGGTGAGCACATAGCTCAGGTTGCCCATGTTGCCCATGATGGGCATGAGAATGTTGGCAAAGCCGTTGGCGTTGTCGGCGCTGTGGAACAGCTCATCGTTGAGCGCATTGAACCGGTCCACATTCTCCTTTTCATGGCAGAAAACCTTGATGACCTTTTGCCCTTCCATCATCTCTTCGATGTAGCCGTTGACGGTGCCCAGGTTTTTCTGCTGGGCTACAAAATAACGGGACGAGCGGTTGGTGATCTGCCGGGTGACCAGCAGCATCAACCCCACCATGAACAAAGACAGACAGGTGAGGGGGATGTTCAGGGAGATCATGGAGAGCAGAACGCCCAGAGTGGTCGCCGCCGAGGATACCAGCTGAGGCATGCTCTGGCTGATCATCTGACGGAGGGTATCGATGTCGTTGGTGTAGATACTCATGATATCCCCGTGGGGGTGGGTGTCAAAATAGCGGATGGGCAGGGTCTCCATGTGGCGGAACAGATCACAGCGCAGGCTGCGCAGGGTGCCCTGGGTCACATACACCATGATCTGGTTGTAGGCCAGGGTGGACAGAGCGCCCGCCAGGAAGATCAGGCCCATGCGCACAAGCTGTTTCAGCAGCGGGGTGAAATTGGGAGAGCTTTGGGTGAGGAACGGAGCGATATAGTCGTCGATCAATGTCTTGATGAACAGGTTGCCCATGACCATGGCGGCGGTGCCGCACAAAATGAGCACAAACACCAGGAGACATTGGAATTTATAACGCTTGAGCAAATAGGCGAACAGGCGGCGCAGCACCTTCCAGGGATGGGCCACGGCCGGGCCTTTCTGCATCATGGGGCCTTTGGGCATGGGGCTCATTCTTCATCCCCTCCTTTCTGCTGGGAAACATAGATCTCTTTATAGATGGGGCTGGTTTTCAGAAGCTGCTCATGGGTACCATAGGCGCAGATGCTTCCGGCGTCCAGCAGCAGGATGTGGTCGCAGTCCTGCACCGAGGAAATACGCTGGGCAATGATGATCTTGGTGGTGCCCGGCAGTTCCTGGGCCATGGCATCCCGGATCAGCTTGTCGGTGCGGGTATCCACGGCGCTGGTGGAGTCATCCAGGATCATGATTTTGGGGTTTTTCAGAATGGCCCGGGCCAGGCACAGCCGCTGCTTCTGGCCGCCGGACACATTGGTGCCTCCCTGCTCGATGTAGGTGTCATAGCCCTGAGGCAGTGCCGTGACAAAGTCATGGGCCTGGGCCAGACGGCAGGCGTGCTCCAGTTCTTCCTGGGTGGCGTCTTTCTTGCCCCATTGCAGGTTTTCCCGGACAGTGCCGGAGAAGAGCACATTCTTTTGCAGCACCATGGCCACTTCATTGCGCAGGGTCTGTAAGTCATAGCGGCGCACATCCACGCCGCCCACGGCCACCGAGCCTTCGCTCACATCATAAAGGCGAGGGATCAGCTGCACCAGGCTGGATTTGGAAGAGCCGGTGCCGCCGATGATGCCCAGGGTCTCCCCCGGTTCTATCGTCAGATCGATGTCCCGCAGCACCGGCTTGCCGCCGGAAGAATACCGCAGGGTCACATGGGAAAACTGGATGGAGCCGTCTTTGACGGTGGTCACCGGGTGTTCCGGGTTTTCCAGGTCGGGCTCTTCGGTGAGCACCTGGGCAATACGGTCGGCCGAGGCCCGGGCCATGGTGATCATAACAAAGACCATGGAGATCATCATCAGGCTCATGAGAATGTTCATCACATAGGTAAACAGGCTCATCAGCTGACCGGTGGTCAGATCGTTCACTACGATCATCTTGGCGCCCAGCCAGCACAGAAGCAGGATGCAGCCATAGACGGTCAGCTGCATCACCGGGGCGTTGAGCACCAGCACCCGCTCGGCCCGGACAAACAGCCGGTACACATTCTGGCAGGCCTGTTCAAATTTGCTGATCTCATGGTCTTCCCGCACATAGGATTTTACCACCCGAATGGCGCCCACATTTTCCTGGACGCTGGCATTGAGGGCGTCGTATTTACGGAAGACCCGGAGAAAGACCGGATGGGAGTTTTTGGTGATGAGCACCAGGCAGAAGCCCAGGAAGATGATGGCTGCCACAAAGATCAGAGACAGTCTGGCGTTAATAGAAAAGGCCATCACCAAAGCGCACAGCAGCATGGTGGGAGCTCTGGTGCACATACGCAGGATCATCTGATAGGCGTTTTGCACATTGGTCACATCGGTGGTCATGCGGGTGACCAGACCGGCGGTGGAATATTTGTCCAGGTTGGAAAAGGCGAAGCGCTGGATATTTGCAAACATTCCCCGGCGCAGGCTGCGGGCAAAGCCGCTGCTGGCCTTGGCGGCCAGGCGTCCGGCGCAGGCGCCGAAAAATAGGGAGAGCATCGCCATGAGCACCATCAGCAGACCGGTGCGGTACACATAGGCCATGTTCCCCTTCTCCACCCCGTTGTCGATGATGGCGGCCATCATCAGAGGGATGAGCACCTCCATCACCACTTCCAACACCACAAAGATGGGCGTGAGGATGGAGACCCGTTTGAATTCCCGCAGATGGGAAAGCAGTGTTTTGAGCATAGGGACCTCCTTAAAATTGAAAAATATAGCGAATTGTTATGGAGCTGACAGTAAGCATCCTAACTATATGGGCGGGAGAAACGCCGCACAAGGCGGCGTAGGTTGATTGATTCGATCGGTTTATTTCTTCTCCAGATGATGGCGAAGCTTGTCGGTGATGACAAAAAACTGTTCCAGTTCTTCCGGCGTAAGGCAGCTGTACAGATCGTTTTCGCTTTGGATGATCCGCTCTTCGATGCACTGATGGATGGCCAGAGCCTTGGGAGTGAGCACCAGTTTTTTCAGTCTCCCATCCCGGGCCACCGGGCGGCGTTCCAAAAGCCCCTTTTTCTCCAGAAGCTGCAAAATGCCTGTGGCCGTGGAGCGGCGGATCTGAAACTCCTCTTCGATATCCCGCTGAAAAACATCCTGATCCTGGTGATGCCCTAAATAGCCCACAATGCGCCCCTGCATACCGGTGAGGGGCTCGATTCCAATTTCGGACATGGATTGATCCACCTGTCGTTTGAGCAAATTGGAAAGGGACTTGATCCGGGCGCCAATCATGCGTTCCAGCTTCAATCGTCATCCTTCTTTCTGAAACTAATTAGGACACTAACTAATAGTATAGCCAAAGCATCTTGTCTCGTCAAGGGGGGATGGGAAACTTTTGTCTGAAAAGGCGGCAAAGGCCTGGGGCCGAAGGAAAAGCCGAGAGGGGTTTCTTCCCGTCTTTGCCTGTATAACTGCCCATGGATTCCATACACTATTCCCAGTATCTGAAATAAAAGGAGAAATTGGCATATGAAAGCTACCGGTATCGTCCGGCGTATTGACGATCTGGGGCGGGTGGTGATTCCCAAGGAGATCCGGCGCACTTTGCGCATCCGGGAGGGAGACCCGCTGGAGATCTTTACTGAAAAGGACGGCAGCGTGATTTTTAAAAAATATTCCATGATGGATGACCAGGGAGAATTTGCTCAGCAGATGTGCGACGCTATTTTCCGTACCCTGGGGTGCAGCGCCGCGGTCACCGATCGGGATTCGGTGGTGGCCGCGGCAGGTCCTTGCCGCAAAGAGGTGCAGGAAGGCCGGCTCTCCCCGGAGCTGTGTCAGATGATGGAGGAGCGGCAGGTGTATCGGGCCGGTGCAGGAAAGCCCCTTCCCCTGTGTCAGGGGGAGGCGCCCTTGTTTGTCACTTCCGCCGCCCCCATTCTGTCGGGCGGGGATCTGCTGGGAGCTGTGGCCTGCCTGGGAGAGAGCAAGACTGCTTCCGACAGCGAAAGCAAGCTCTGTCAGGCCATGGCCGCCTTGTTGGGCCGGCATATGGAGCACTGAAAGAAATGAAGCCCCGGCGGGACATTCCGCCGGGGCTTTTGCTTTTAGGAAAGGGCCGGGGCAAAAGCAGGTTTTCGGTTCTCTTCTCTTTCCAGAAGTACTTCACCGTCGCGCAGGGTAAAGAGCACATGCTCTCCTTTTTTCACATGGCCTTCCAGCAGTTCCATGGCGGCTAGGTCTTCGATCTGGGACTGTACGGCCCGTCGCAGAGGCCGTGCGCCATAGTCCGGGTCAAAGCCGCTTTCGGCCAGATGATATAGCAGAGCGTCGTCATAGGAAGCCTCCAGACCGGTCTGCCGGAGCCGCTCTACTACTTGATTCATCAGACGGGCGGCAATCTGGCAGATCTCATCCTTTTGCAGCCGGGTAAAGACGATGGTGTCGTCAATGCGGTTAAGGAACTCCGGGCGGAAGGCCTTTTTCAGCTGGGCCAGCAGCTCTTTTTTCATCTGCCGGTCTTCTTCTTCCCCTTGTGCGCCGCCAAAGCCCAGAGGGCGCTTGTTTTGCAGCTGGCTGGCCCCCACATTGGAGGTCATGATGATAATGGTGTTTTTAAAGTCCACCCGGCGGCCCTGGGAATCGGTGAGGATACCGTCGTCCAGCACCTGCAAAAGCAGGTTGAACACATCGGGATGGGCCTTTTCGATCTCGTCAAACAGCAGCACGCAGTAAGGTCTGCGCCGTACTTTTTCCGTGAGCTGTCCTGCCTCTTCATAGCCCACATATCCCGGCGGCGAGCCCACCAGCTTGGAGACGCTGTGGCGCTCCATGTATTCGCTCATGTCCAGGCGGATCAGGGATTTTTCCTCCCCGAACACCCCTTGGGCCAACGCCTTGGCCAGTTCGGTTTTTCCCACGCCGGTGGGGCCCAGGAAGAGAAAGCTGCCCACGGGACGGTTGGGGTCTTTCAGTCCCACCCGTCCCCGGCGAATGGCTTTGGCCACAGCCCGCACGGCTTCCTCCTGCCCTACCACCCGGCGGTGGAGTTCTTCTTCCAGGTGGGCCAGGCGCACGGCTTCGTCCTCGGTCATCTGAGCCACCGGGATGCCGGTGAGCAGAGCGGCCACCTGGGCGATGTCCTCCAGACCGATGGCCCCGGAGATCCGGCCCCGGGAAAGGGCCCATTGTTCTTTCTGCTCTTCCAGCTGGGCTTTCTGCTGTTTTTCTTCATCCCGCAAAGCGGCGGCCCGCTCAAAATCCTGGGTGCGCACCGCTTCCTCCTTCTCCTTTTCGGTTTGGGCGATGGTATCTTCCAGAGCCTTGAGGGAGGGCGGCGGGGTCATGTTTTTCAGTCTGGCCCGGGAAGCTGCTTCGTCCAGCAGATCCAGGGCTTTGTCCGGCAGATACCGGTCGGGGATATACCGGGCGCTGATCTCCACCGCACCCCGGATGGCCTCGTCGGTGATCTTGATTTTGTGATGGGCTTCGTATTTGTCCCGCAGACCCAGCAGGATCTTTTGGGCATCCTCCTGGGAGGGCTCTTCCACCGTCACCGGCTGGAAGCGGCGCTCCAGGGCGGCATCCTTTTCGATGTGTTTCCGGTATTCCTGGGTGGTGGTGGCACCGATCACCTGGAGTTCGCCCCGGGACAGGGCGGGCTTTAAGATATTGGCGGCATCCATCGCCCCTTCGGCGGCCCCGGCCCCCACAATCATGTGCAGCTCATCAATAAAGAGAATGATATTCCCGGCTCTCTTTACTTCCTGGAGGGCGTTTTTCAGCCGTTCTTCAAATTCACCCCGGTATTTGGCTCCGGCCACCATGGCACTCAGGTCCAGGGTGATCAGTCGCTTGCCGCTGAGGGTCTCGGGCACATCCCCCTGCACAATCTTTTGGGCCAGGCCTTCGGCAATGGCGGTTTTGCCCACGCCCGGCTCACCCATCAGGCAGGGGTTGTTCTTCTGCCGCCGGGAAAGGATCTGCATCACCCGCTGGATCTCCTGCTCCCGGCCGATCACCGGGTCCAGCTTTCCCTCCCGGGCCTGGGCGGTCAGGTCGATGCCGAACTGTCCCAGGGCCTTGAGGGTGTTTTTCTCTCCGATTTTCCGCCTTTCTCCAGGGCAGGCAAGAGGGGATTCTTCCCTTCCTCCCTCCTCCAGCGTCCGGTAGATGGCCCGGGCGTCGGTGCCCAGAGAGCGGAGCAGACCCATGGCGGAGCTGTCTTTTTCCCGAAGGATGGCCATGAGCATATGCTCGGTGCCGATGTATTCCGCCCCCTGTCCGGCCGCTTCGGCTGCGGCCAGCTCCATGATCTCCTTGGCGTGGGGGGTCATGCCCATGGGCTGAACGCCGGGTGTCCCCTTGCCGATGGCCTGGACGATGGCAGCGGTGAGGGCATCCCCTGTCACACCATAGGAAAGGAGTATTTTGGAAGCCACTCCCCGCTTTTCTCCCAAAAGGCCCAGGAGAATGTGCTCCGAGCCCACATAGTTGTGGCCCAGAGCGCTGGCCGCCTCATAGGAAAGACGCAGGGCGTTTTGGGCTTTTTCCGTCCATCTGTTGTTTGCCATGTGAAATGGTGACCTCCTTTGTTCAGTCCTCCAAGGGCTTTTGGGAAAGGACACGGCGGAAGCAGCGGGCCCGGGCCTCCTCTTCCTCCTGCGGGGAAAGGGACCGGCCGGCTCCCAGTGTCAAAAGGGCCGGGTGGATCTCTTCCTCCAGCCGCATCAGCTCTCCGGGAGAAAACCCGGGCAGGATGTCCTGGGATGCTCCCAGCCGCAGCTGGGAGACGGCCAGCTGTCCTTCTTCCCAGTCCATCCGCCGGGCGCAGCGGGCAATGCCCATGGCCCGCCACACCCGGTCTTCCATCACGCCGGGATGCTGGCGGCGGAAAGCCTGCCGCCAGGCCATTTCCCGGGATAAGATTCCCTGGGCAGCTTCATTGACCTTGTGAATGATGCTTTCTTCGTCCATGCCCAATGTGGCTTGATTTATAAGACGGTAACTTTCCTTCCGGCTTGGGGTGTTTTCCATTTTGATCCCCACCCGACGGGCCGCAGCCGCCACATTTTTGATCTGGCCGGTGCGGGTGAGCAGGGGCAGATGAAGCACCACCGAAGCCTGCAATCCGGTGCCGATGTGCTGGGGGTCCTGGGTGAGATAGCCCCACTCTTCGTCATAGGAAAAGTCCAGGCTCTCTTCCAGCAGGGTTTCCAGAACCATTGCTTTTTTCAGCAGCGGCTCCAGGTCCGGGGCCTCTCCCTGGGCCTGGATGGTCAGGTGCTCCTCCCCATTGACCAAAAGCTCCAGCCCTTTGTCCCGGCCCCAGATCAGACCGCAGGGGTTTTTCCGTTCCATATCCCGGGAAATCAGCCCCTGAGCCACCAGAGCCTGGCGGCAATCGGGGGAAAGATCCTGCAAAGGTACCAGAACCATTTCTGCGCCCGATGCCCGCTTTGATGCATCCTCGGCCCGATGCAGCAGGCCCAGGGCCTGTGCTTCCTGCAAACGGGGACTGAAGGGCAGGTCGTCCACATTGCGCCGCAGGCGTACCTGGGCGCCCAAAGCCAGATAGGGGTCGTTCAGCCATGTGTGCTGGGTCATATGTTTCCCTCCTTGGGGGTGTTTTCCATCTGATGCAAGGTGTCCCGCAAAAGGACGGCCTTTTCGTATTCTTCCCGCTCCACCGCCTGCTGAAGCTGCTGGCGCAGCCGCAGGATGGCCTGCCGTCCCTCCTGGCTTCGGGGGACTTGGCCCTGATGATGTGTATCCCCCTGTATCTTGGAGATCAAGGGGACAAAGGTATCCCGGAAGGTTTCATAACAATGGGCACAGCCCGGCTTTCCGGTGCGGCGGACTTCCTCTTCCCGGGCGCCGCAGCGGCAGACCCGGCCGGGAGAAGATGTCATTTCCGGCACCGGGGGAAGCAGATCTTCCAGCGAAGGGGCCTGTTTGCCTTTGCAGGGGATGGCTTCCTCCTCCCTGGCGCAGGCCGGGCACAGCCATAAGCTCACCCAACCGTTCTCAGAAAAGCAGCGAAAGTAACCTTCCCCTTGATTCTTGCCACATTTTTGGCACAGCATACCCATAGCCTCCTTTCTCGTTATTGTTCCGCAGCCAGAGCCGCCAGAGCGGCCCCCAGCATTTCCGCCCGCAGCCGGGGGCGGAGGGGCTGGGGAACGGCGGAGAGAGCCTGGTCGCCCAGGCAGGCCTTCAGAGCGCAGAAGCACTCATCCCCCAGGATGCCCGCCTTGTGCAGATCGTACAGGAGCAGTTGAGCTCCCGATTGATCCACCTGCTCTCCCAGAGCGGCCACAGTGTGCTGCAAAAGGGCGGAGGGCCCCATGGGCACCCGCACAATGCGGATATATCCTCCTCCGCCCCGGCGGGATTCCACACTGAATCCCCGGGCCGGGGAAAAGCGGGTCTCGATCACATAGTTGATCTGGCTGGGGGCGCAGCCGAAGCGGCTGGCCAGTTGGCTGCGCTGGAGCTCCACGGCATCCTGGCCGGTGAGCTGGTCGGTGATGAATTGGGCGATGAGATCGGACAGTTTCATGGGGATTCCCTTCTTCAAAATATTTGACTTTGACTTTCTTTGACTTTATGCCAACAGTATAGCAAATATTTTTCAAATTGCAAGAGGCGGTGTATGTAGCCTCAAAACCCTGTTCACTGGGTTTTGGGCTGGGTGGAAAGAGCGGAAAGCGCGGATGCACTGCCGAATCGGTTTTCGTGGGGAAGGGTCACAGGCCCGCCCAATTCCTGGCGGAGCTGCCGCCAGGACAGGTTTTCCAGGTTTTGATTTTTTTCCACTTTGTTCGACACCACCTTTTTGTCATTTTTCGCTGAGGGTATTTTTTCCGAAGATTCGCAAAAAATTCATTTGCAATTTCCGCAAATCATGGTATGATGAATCTGTAATTTAAAGAGGAGGTGCTTTTTCCATGGCTTATAAAATCAGCGATGCTTGCGTAAGCTGCGGCGCTTGCGCGGCTCAGTGCCCCGTCAGCGCGATCAGCGAAGGCGATTCTCACTACGAGATCAATGCCGACACTTGCGTGTCCTGCGGCGCTTGTGCTTCCACTTGCCCCGTTGGCGCCATCAGCGAGGAATAAGACATTCGGACAAGCCTGGCCGTTTTGCAAAGAAACCCTTTGCAAAACGGCCTTTGTCATATCTATATGGATCATCTGTATCCCCATTTTTCAGAGAGGAGTTTTGCCTGTGGATATCAAACGATTTGAAAGCTTCCGCGATGCCGTTCTGGAGCCGGTGTGTTCGGTGATCGTGGGAAAAAGAGAGGTGGCCCAGTTGGTGCTCACCTGTTTTGTCTGCTCGGGCCATGTGCTGCTGGAAGATGTGCCGGGCACCGGTAAAACCATGATGCTGAGAGCCTTTTCCAAGGTGCTGGGCGGCAAGTTCAGCCGTATCCAGTTCACCCCGGATCTGCTGCCCTCCGATCTCACCGGCATCGACTTTTACAACCAGAAGACCGGGGAATTTGAATTCCGCCCCGGGCCCCTTTTCGCCAATATCGTGCTGGCCGATGAGATCAACCGGGCCACGCCCCGCACCCAGTCCAGTCTGCTGGAGGCCATGGAGGAGCGGCAGATCTCGGTGGACGGCAAGACCTATCCTCTGGAAGAACCTTTTATGGTTATGGCCACCCAGAACCCCCTGGAGTCCTACGGCACCTTCCCCTTGCCGGAAGCCCAGACCGACCGGTTCTTCATGCGTTTGCACATGGGCTACCCCGACCGGCAGGAGGAACTGGAGCTGATCGGCCGACCCAGCACAGCTCATATGATCAATTCTTTGCAGGCCACCGTCACCCCGGAGGACATCGCCTATGTGCGGGAAAACTATACCCAGGTGAAATTTTCTCCCGTGGTTTCCGGCTATCTCATGGATTTGGTGGAAAAGACCCGCCAGGACAGCGGCTTTTCCGTGGGCGTCAGCACCCGCGGCGCCATCGCCCTGTATAAAGCTGCTCAGGTGACGGCCGCCTTCCACGGCCGGGATTTTGTCATTCCCGAGGATGTGAAGGATATGGCACCCCATGTGCTGGGACATCGTCTGTCTTCCTCTTCCCTGGCTTCTTCCCGGGATGTGCAGACCTATCTGCAAAAGCTCATCGCCGCCGTGCCGGTGCCCACAGAAAACCTGTAAAGGAGGGAGGCACTTTGCTTTTCCTTCTTTTTCTGCTCATTGTCTGCGCCCTGCTCTGTGAACTGGTGTCGGTGAAAAGCGCGCTGTCCCGTGTGTCATACAGCTGCCGTCCTTCCCAGAGCGTGGTGGAACCGGGAGAGGAATTTCAGCTTTTGACCACCATACAAAACGGCAAATGGCTGCCGGTGTCCTATCTGGAAGTGGTGCAGAATCTGCCTCACGACATCTGCCTCAATGCCTACCTGGGCCATTTCCAAAGCGACCCCACTGTTTGCAGGCTGTATTCCTCCTGCTTTCTGGGCCCCCGGCAAAAACTCACCCGGCGCATCAAGGCCAGCCTGCCCCAAAGAGGGCGGCGGATCATTTCCGATGCCACCATCACCGGCGGGGACCTGTTGGGGTTTACCAGACGATTCCGGAATGTCCCCCTTTTTTATGAGATTGTGGTGCTGCCGGCCCGGGTGGAAGAGCCGGCCCTCAGCCGGGCTTTGGGCGGCTTTCTGGGGGATGTTTCGGTGCAGCGGTTTATTCTGGAAGATCCCATGCTCACCATTGGCGCCCGGGAATACACCGGGAGAGAGCCGATGAAGTCCATCAGCTGGAAGCACTCGGTGCGCACCGGCCATCTGATGGTGAAGGAGCTGGATCACACGGTGGAAAACACCGTCACCGTGCTGCTCAATGTGGAGGGGGGCAGCCATGAAGAGCTGGAGCGGTGCTTCTCCCTCACCCGTATGGTGCTGGAGGCGCTGGAGAAGCGGGGCTTTTCCTGCTCCTTCCTTACCAATGCAGCCACCGCCGGAGCCATCGGCCAGTGGAACCAGGTGTCCGACGGTCTGGGTTCCGGCCATACCCGCGCCATCCTGGAGGGCCTGGGACGGGCCACTTATGATGTGCGGGAATCCTTTTCCTCTTTGGTCAACCGGGCAGTGCGGGGGGCCAGGGATGGACAGGCCCATATTCTCATCACTCCTGCGCCGCTGCAGAGAAGCGACGCCTTCCTGGCTCCCCTGTTTCAGCAGAGCCAGGGCCGCCTGTTTATCATCAACGCCCGGGAGGATGGGATGAGTTCCCAGGAGGTGAGCGGATGAACTTGCTGTTTTGTTTTAAAATGGTGTCGGAGTTCTCCTTTTATTTCATCCTGGGCAATTATTTTGCCACCCAGATGAAAGGGAATGGAATTCCCCTGCCTCTGTGTCTGCTCCCCCCTTTGGCCGTGGCGCTGTGCCGTTTGTTGAACAGCCGAAAAAACAAGTGGGAGCGGCTTCCCCTTCTGTTGTGTCTCATCGGGCTTTTCTTTTTACATACCGCTCCGGATATCGGAGTCTATCTTTTCGGCTGCCTTTATGGAACGCTGCTGGTGTTTCGCAAGATCTACTATCATTCCTATGATATGGCTCTGGAAAATTTCAACCGCTGTTCCATTATTCTGGCCATTGCCATGCCCCTTCTGGCGTTGGCCAGCGGCGGCGTGGCCGCCCTCACCGATGCGGTGCCCCTGGCCTTTCTCTTTCTGGCATCCTCGGTGCTCCAGACCCGGATGCTGCGCCACAGCCCGGCCACGCTGGAAAACAAGAAGTTTTTGCTGCGGAATCTGGCCGTGCTGGTCTTTCTGGCCGTCCTCACATTGATCTCGGCCACAGAACCGGCCCAGATCCTTTACCGCAATGGTCTGGCCCTGTTTTACAACCTGGTGGTTGTGAATTTTGCCCGGCTTTTGCTGCTGGCGGTGACCGTCATCGCCTATGTTTTCCGTTTTATCTATTCCCTGTTTCACGGAAAGTTTGAGCCCACCCTGCCCACCGAAGGAGAGGTGGAGCTGGCTTTTGGACTCAAGGGAATGGAATATGAACAGGTGACGCAAACGCCCCTGTGGGTGCAGCGCATCATCATCGGCGCGCTGATTCTGGCGCTGATGGCCATCATCGGCTATGTGCTCTGGCGCATGACAAGGCGGCGCTACAGCGACGACCGACAAGCGGAGATGGAGGACACCCGGGAGGAATGGCGGGAACCCAAAGGGCCCCGACGGGAGATCTTCACGCCCCGGGACCCTCGCCGGGCGGTGCGCCACTACTATGCCCGCTTCCTTCGGGATGCCCACAAACGGGGCATCCACATCACGCCGGAGAGCACCACCCGGGAGATTTTGCAGCGGTGTCTGTCCTGCTACGAACAGGAAGGGCTCACGCTGCTGCGGCAGGTATATCTGTCGGCCCGCTACGATCCCTCCCCGGTGGATCGCGTCCTTGTCAAGCAGGCCCGGGAGTACTATAATAAAACTGTTCGTTCGGCCCGAAATCACAAGGAGGAAATCAAATGAATCCCTATCTGAAACGCGCCTATGAACTCCAGGAGGAGATCACCGAAAACCGCCGGTATATCCACTCTCACGCCGGCGTGGGTTTTGATTTGGACGACACTGTGGAACGGATCATGAGCCAGCTTCGTGCCATGGGCATCGAAGGGGAGCGCTGCGGCAAAGCCGGGGTGGTGGTTACCCTGGGTAAGCCGGGTAAAACCATCCTGCTGCGGGGAGACATCGACGCTCTGCCCATCCCGGAGCAGACCGATCTGCCCTTTGCCAGCAAAAACGGCTGCATGCACGCCTGCGGCCACGATTTCCACGCGGCCATGCTGCTGGGGGCGGCAAAGCTCCTCAAGGAAAATGAAAGCGCCCTTCCGGGCACCGTCAAACTGATGTTCCAGCCGGCCGAGGAAAAGCTGGCCGGCGCACGAGATATGGTGGAAAACGGCGTGCTGGAAAATCCCCATGTGGACGCCGCCTTTGCCATGCACATTGGCACCGGCAATCCGGAAAGCCCGGTGGGCAGCGTCAAGTTCACCAAAGGCCCCTCCCACGCCTCGGGGGACAGTTTCCGCATTATCGTCCAGGGCAAGGGCTGCCATGGGGCCTCTTCCTATCAGGGTGTGGACGCCATCAGCGTAGCCGCCCATATCCTCATCGCTTTGGAAGAGATCCCGGCCAGAGAAGTGCCGGCCGATCAGCTGTCCATCGTCACTGTGGGAGTGTTCCGGGGCGGATCGGCCTGCAATATCATCGCCGACACCGCCACACTGGAGGGCACCATCCGGGCCCTGTCTCCGGAAAACCGGGAATTCCTCATCCGCCGGGTGCGGGAAGTGGCTGAAAGCATTGCCAAGGCCTTCCGGGCCACCATCCGGGTGGAAGAACCCACCGGCGGCACACCTCCTTCTTATAATAATCCGGCCCTGTGCGAAGAAATGCTCCCTTTTATCAAGGAGATCGTGCCGGAGGACAAGGTATTCGTCCGGGAAAACCAGCCCTCTCTGGGCAGTGAGGACTTTGCCTATGTGTCCACCAAAGTGCCTTCCATGATGATCAACCTGGGGGCGGGCAGCACAGAGGAAGGGTATACCTATGCCCTCCACAGCCCCTTTGTCACCCCGGACGAAGGCTGTCTGCCGGTGGGGGCCGCCCTCTATGCCCATTGTGCCACCCGTTGGCTGAAAGAAAACCAATAAAATTCTGTTTGTGAGGTTAGAAAAATGAAAAAATCCATTGGCATCCTGGGAGGCATGGGGCCTCTAGCCACCGCCGACTTGTTCAAGAAGATCGTCCTGCTCACCAAGGCCGGCTGCGATAACGATCATATCCGCATCTATATCGACGACAACGCCCAGATTCCCGACCGCACCACCGCCATTCTGGAAGGGGGAGCCGATCCGGTGCCCGCCATGACCGATTCGGTGAAGAAGCTTTCTTCTATCGGGGCCGATGTGCTCATCATGCCCTGCAACACCGCCCATTACTTCCTGCCCCGGCTGAAGGAAGTCTCCCCCATCCCCTTCATCAGCATGCTGGAGGAGACCGCCCGCACCTGCCGGGAGAGCCACGGCGATACTCCGGTGGGACTGCTGGGAACCACCGGCACCATCCGCTCGGGGATCTATCACAAGGCCCTGGAAGAGCAGGGGGTTCCCTGCATCGCTCCCGACGAAGAGCAGCAGAAAGTGCTGATGGAGCTGATCTACGGGGTAAAATCGGGCAGCGAGAACCTGGATGAAGCGGCTTTCCGCAAGGTTTTGCAGCAGATGAAGGAAAAGGGTGCCGGTTACTTTATCCTGGGCTGCACCGAGCTTCCCATTCTCCAGGAGCTGTTCCATCTGGAAGAGGAATGCGTCGACCCCACCACGGTTCTGGCCAAGGCCGCCATCACCTATTGCGGCTATCAGGTGAAAGAATAAAAAAGCATCGGTTTTTTCTGTTTTTTTCCTTTACATCTATGAGCAGCTATGGTAAAATCCAAATGTGTGCCCTTGTGCTTTGTCCGGGGATCCAGGCTTTGTTTCAGCAAAGCGCCTTCCAGGCCCCCCACACAGCCTTGCGGCGAATGAAAAACAGGAGGAAATACCAATGATTCTCAAAGACAAAAAGGCCGAAGTGATCGAAGCCAACCGCCTGCACGAGACCGACACCGGTTCTCCCGAAGTGCAGATCGCCATTCTGACTGCCCGGATCAACGAGCTGACCGAGCATCTGAAGGTTCACAAGAAGGACAACCACAGCCGTCGTGGCCTGCTGATGATGGTCGGCCAGCGCCGTGGCCTGCTGGCTTATCTCCAGAAGAAGGATGTGGAGCGTTACCGCGCCATCGTCAAGAAGCTGGGCCTGCGTAAGTAAAGAAATATGCAAAAGGGGGGACAAATCTTTGTCCTCCCTTCTGTGCATTTTCTTTCATCCAGAATATCACAATCACCTGCGGTGCCCCCTGTCTTTTTAGCAGTTGAATGACCCGGTCTCATGGCAAGGCCCGGCCATTCAAGTGCTAAAAGCATTGGGTATCCGCACCGGAAAAGGAGGAACCTTTTTATGATTACCAAGATGGAATTCCCCAACGAAAGAAGATTTGAAACCACCCTGGCCGGCCGGCCTCTGGTGGTGGAGACCGGCAAGCTGGCCGGCCTGTCCAACGCTTCCTGCATGGTGCGCTGGGGCGATACCTGCGTGCTGGTCAATGCCACTGCTTCCAAGAAGCCCCGGGACGGCATCGACTTCTTCCCCCTGTCTGTGGACTTTGAAGAAAAGCTGTACGCCGTGGGCCGCATCCCCGGCAGCTTCATGCGCCGGGAAGGCCGTCCTTCCGAGCGGGCCATCCTGGCTTCCCGCCTGATCGACCGGCCCATCCGTCCCCTCTTCCCCTCGGATATGCGCAACGATGTGGTCATCAGCTGTACCGTCATGAGCGTGGACCACGACAACCTGCCGGAGATCGCCGCCATGATCGGCACCTCCATTGCCCTGTCCATTTCCGACATCCCCTGGGGCGGCCCCATTGGCGGCGTCAACATGGGTTATGTCAACGGCGCTTATGTGGTGTGTCCCAACTCCGAGCAGCGGCAGAAGAGCCAGCTGAATGTGACCGTGGCCGGTACCGCTGACAAGGTGGTCATGATCGAGGCCGGCGCCGATCAGTTCCCCGACGACCAGATGCTCCGGGCCATCGCCATCGCCCACGATGAGATCAAGAAGCTGGTGGCCTTCATCGACGGCATCAAGAAGGAGATCGGCAAAGAGAAGTTTGATTTCGAGCACATCACCGTGCCTGCTGAGATGTACGAAGATGTGAAGAATTATGCCGAGGCCCAGGTGCGGGAGGCCATTCTGGCTGTGGACAAAACCGTGCGGGACAAGGCCATCGACGCCCTCACCGATGAAGTGATCGAGAAGTTCGGCGAGAAATACCCCGACAGCGAAAAGCTCTTCGGCGAGTGCATGTACAAGCTGCAGAAGTATGTGGTGCGCCGCATGCTGCTGGATGAGCAGAAGCGTGTGGACGGCCGCAGCCTCACCGAGGTGCGTCCTCTGGCCGCCGAAGTGGGCCTGCTGCCCCGTGTTCATGGCTCGGGCCTGTTCACCCGTGGCCAGACCCAGGTTCTGACCACCTGCACCCTGGGTACTCTCCGGGATGCCCAGGAGCTGGACACCATCTACGAAGAAACCGAAAAGCGCTATATGCACCAGTATAACTTCCCTGGCTATTCCGTGGGCGAGGCCAAACCCTCCCGTTCCCCCGGTCGCCGGGAGATCGGCCACGGCGCTCTGGCCGAGCGTGCGCTGGAATGCGTCATCCCCTCTGTGGAAGAGTTCCCCTATTCCTTCCGTCTGGTCTCGGAAGTGCTCTCTTCCAACGGCTCCACTTCCCAGGGCAGCGTCTGCGGCTCCACCCTGGCTCTGATGGATGCCGGTGTGCCCATCAAAGCCCCTGTGGCCGGCATTTCCTGCGGCCTTGTGGTGGAAGGCGACCGCCATATTACCTTCACCGATATCCAGGGCATCGAAGACTTCTTCGGCGACATGGACTTCAAGGTGGCTGGCACTGAGAAGGGCATCACCGCCATCCAGGTGGACATCAAGTGCGACGGCCTGACCATGGAGATCATTGAAGAAGCCTTTGAAAAGACCCGTGTGGCCCGGATGGAGATCCTCAACGAGGTGATGCTCCCCTGCATCCCCGCTCCCCGTCCTGAGCTGTCTGCCTATGCTCCCAAGATGGTGCGCTTCACCATCAATCCCGAGAAGATCCGCGATGTCATCGGCAAGGGTGGCTCTGTGATTCAGAAGATCACTGCCGACACCAACACCAAGATCGATATCGAGGACGACGGCTCGGTGTGCATCGCCGCTATCAATGCCGCCGACTGCGACGCCGCCAAGAAGACCATTCTGGCCATTGTCAAGGATCCGGAGATCGGCGACATCTTCTATGGCAAAGTGGTGCGCATCATGAGCTTCGGCGCCTTTGTAGAGATTGCCCCTGGTAAGGATGGACTGATCCACATCTCCAAGCTGGACAACCGTCGGGTGGAGAAGGTGGAAGATGTGCTGAACATCGGTGACATGACCTGGGTCAAGGTGGTGGAGATCGACGACAAGGGCCGGATCAACCTGTCCCGCAAGGACGCCATTGCCGAGATCAACGCCCGGGGCGGCGCCAAGCCCGGCGAACATATCCGGTAAAAAAGAAGAAATACTGTTACGGAGCCAGACAAAGCTCCGGGAAACGGGGCGGGTCTCACGGCCCGCCCCGCCTTTTACGCGGCAGGGCCGCAGATTTTTGCGTTTGAGGTGTGACTATGATCGGAAAAATCACTTTGCCCAACGGCGTGCGTATTCTTTATGAGCAGGTTCCCTCGGTGCGCTCCTGCGCCCTGGGCGTTTGGGTGGAAAGCGGCTCCCGTCATGAGCCGGAAGAGCTGGGAGGCATTTCCCACTACATCGAGCATATGCTTTTCAAAGGCACCGAAAGCCGCACGGCGGCCCAGCTGGCCACGGCCTTTGACGCTATCGGCGGCCAGGTCAATGCCTTTACCACAAAAGAGAACACCTGCTACTATGCCCGGGTGCTGGACACCCACATCCAGGAAGCCGCCGATCTTCTGTGTGATATGTATTTCCACTCCCGGTTTGGCCAGCAGGAGACCGATTTGGAGCGGGGCGTCATTCTGGAAGAGATCGGTATGTATGAGGACACCCCCGACGATCTGGTGGTCGAGCGGCTGTCCTCGGCCATTTACAAGGGTTCCTCTCTGGGCCGTCCCATTCTGGGCACCCGGGAGACCCTGGAGAAGATCCAGGGGGACACCCTGCGGGATTATTGCAGCAGCCGTTATTCTGCCGCCAATACCGTGGTATCGGTGGCCGGCAGCTTTACCATGAACGACATCGAGCAGATTGCCCGCCGGTTTGAAAAGATGCCGGGGGGAGAGCCGCTGACAGCGCCCCAGGCCGTCTATCAGCCCTCTTTCACCACCAAGACCAAGGACATTGAGCAGAACCATCTGTGCCTGGCCTTCCCCGGCATCGCCGCCGGAAGCCCGGAGCGTTACCGGATGCAGGTGCTCAGCAACATCCTGGGCGGCGGAATGTCCTCCCGCTTGTTCCAGCGGGTGCGGGAGCAGAAGGGCCTTTGTTATACCATTTATTCCTTCTCTTCGGCCCATCGGGACACCGGCTATTTCGACATCTATACCGCCCTGGGCCGTCCCACCGAAATGCAGGCTCTGGAGCTCATCGGCCAGGAAGTGCGGGCCTTTGCCCAGGAAGGCCCCACGGAAGAAGAAGTGCGGCGTTCGGTGGAACAGCTGAAGAGTTCGGCTTTGATGAGCCTGGAGAGCATGAACAGCCGGATGAATGCCAACGCCCGGGGCGAGTTCCTCTATGGCCATCCCCTCAGCGCCGAGGATATCATCCGGGGATATGACGCCGTCACCCGGGATGGAGTCCATCAGTTGGCCCAGGAGCTGTTTAAGCTGCCCAATGCTTCCTTCTCTGCTGTGGGCAAGGTTTCTTCTCGAGAGGAATACCAGGCCGTCATCCGTGCCGCCCTTTGCTGAAAAACAAGAAACCCCGCCGCTTGCACAGCAAGCGGCGGGGTGAGCGTTCCGAAAAAGTGGCTTAGGCCACTTTTTCGGGTTTTTGCAAGGGGCTGCGTGCAGCCACTCGGCCACACTGGCCCTTGAGAGGTGCAAAAAGCCACGCACAGGTCGCGGCTTTTTGCAAATTGATTCGGGGAAGAGCATAAGATTTCTTTTGATGATATTGCTTTTACTACAGTCTGAATCCGCCGCTTGCACAGCAAGCGGCGGATTTTCTGTATAGGCCGGATTTTGATAAACAGATCAGCCGATTTCCACCATCGTTCCCCGGCCTTTTTCCAGGGCCAGCTGGTAAAGAAGATGGGCGGCGGACAGGTCTTCCACAGCGATGCCCACCGATTCGAAAAAGGTGATCTCTTCCAGGCTCTGCCGGCCGGGCACGGTGCCCAGAAGCACCTGGCCCACTTCGCCCCGGATGTTGTCCATGGAAAGCTCCCCTTTTTCCAGAGGGATCACCAGATCTCCACCGTCCCGCAAAGCGGCCTGACGCTGATCCAGGTAGATGGCCGAGCGGCAGACGGTGCAGCTGTCCACTTCCCGGGCCGTGGGGGCGCAAGCGCCCACAGCGTTGATATGAGCTCCTTCCTTGATCCATTCTCCCTCCACCAGCGGCTCCTTGGCCTGAGTGACGGTGCAGAGAATATCCGCTTGCTCCGTGGCCTCACGGGGTGTTTCGCACAGGACAGCTTCCAGCCCTAACTGCTCTTTTACCCATTTGCAACAGGCTTCTCCACCGGCAGGAGTGCGGTTCCATACAAAGACACGGCGGATGGGGCGCACCTGGGATATGGCGGCAATGTGCATCCGGCCAATGCGCCCGGCGCCCAGCAATCCCAGGGTGCAGCTGTCCTCCCGGGCCAGCACACGGGTGGCCGCAGCGCTGGCGGCGGCGGTGCGCAGTGCAGTGATGTGCTCGGCATCCACAATGGCCAGAAGAGCGCCGGTGGTGCTGTCAAACAAGGGGATGACTCCCTGGCTGGTGCCGTTTTTCTTGGCCTCAGAGCCGGGAAAGACAATGGCCTTGACGCCGCAGATTTCCTGCTGCTGGTTGTCCGATGCCATGAGGGCAAAGGTGTTCCCCTTCTTCTGGGGCATCATGCTCCGCTGAAGCATGGTGGTTTTTCCAGCGGAAATGTCCCGGAATGTTTCTTCCATGGCGCGGATGCAGGCTTCCATGGTGAGAAGTTCTTCTGCGTCTTTCTTTCCGATGATCAGAGTTTGGTTCATGGCGGTCCCCCTCTTTCCTTTGGATGATTTTATATTTTATTATAATGCGAAAAAAAGGCGGCCGCAAGGCCGCCTTTTTTTCGCAAAATCCGCATCACGCAGGACAATGGATTTCTGGACTGAAACAACCGATACGGGCAAAGAAAAGTATGGGAGCTCAGATACTGGGAGTTTCGCTTTTCTGCCGCCGTTTTTGCCGGGTCAGTCCCCAAACGCCCCAGGATAGGGTGATGATCCCCGCAGCGCTTCCGCCCAAAGCGCCGGTCCACACAAGGCCCCGGTTGGCCGGAATATGTCCCTGCTGCCAGCCGGTGTTATAGTAGATGATCAATTTGTCGCCCCGGTAGTAGCTTTTGGGCAGCAGAGAGAAGGGCGAGGTCACGGCATGGACCCCTTTTTCCTTGTCTTTCCACTGGAAGGTGACGCTGGCTCCCCGGCCGTCCCCGTCAGGATATTGGACCTGGGCCCGCACCTGCACGCCGGTCCAGATATAGCGAAGCTCGGTGGTCACCAGCAAAATGACAAAGACGATGCACACGACACCGGTGAGGATGAAAATCCGGAAAATCCGTCCTTTGGCTTTGCTGGGTTTGTTTTCCTCCATATCCCGCCGCAGCCAGGCCGCCCGGGTGCCGGTGACAAAGGCGCAGCAGGCGGCCAGTCCCATTACTGCCGACAGAACAAGGCGCCGGGCGTCTCCCTTGGCAATGACCAGACCGGTTTCCGGCCAGTAATACAGGGAGCGGGTTTCACCGATCTCCACATCGCCCCGGGCGTCGCCGGTCAGGCGCAGCTCTTCCCCGCCATAAGTGAATTCATACACCGGGAACTGGTCGTAGGAGTTGTAATATCCTCCGTTTTTGTTCTGGCGCAGAGAGCGGCTGCGTTCCATGTCCACCACCGTGCCCTCCACCTGGATGCTTCCCCGCTTTTCGCTGAAATGCACCGCCAGAGGAGGCATGGCCATGGCGGCAAACAGCGCCGTCAGCACAAAGGCCACGATCATGGTCCGCCTGGTGGGAAGCGGTTTCTTTTTTCTCCCTTTTTCCATTGTGTCCTCCCCCTATTGCCTCTCGATTCCGAGGCAGTCTTTTCCCATTGTACCCCCATTTGAGATTGGGCACAAGGCACGGGCCCTACAAAAAAGCGGGAGGCTTGCCTCCCGCTTTGGTTACTTTGCCAGAATCTGATTGACGCCGTCCAGATAGGCCTTGATGCTGGCTTCGATGATGTCAGTGCTCAGTCCCACGCCGGTGATGGTGTTTCCGCCATGCTCCAGCTGCACCTCCACCTGGCCCTGGGCGTCCATGCCCCGGCTCATAGAGCGGATGCTGTAACTGACCAGCTGGGCGCCGGTCTGTACGATGTTTTCGATGGCGTGGAAGGCCGCCTCAATGGGGCCGATGCCAAAGGCCACCGTCTCCATTCCATCTCCATTGTAACACAGGCTCACATTGGCGGTTGCCGAAATGTGGGAGCCGGAATTGACCACATAGCCCTGGAGCATCCAGCGGTCTTTGCACCAGTCTTCTTCTTCCCAATTTTCGTCCCGGGTTTTTTTGATCAGATCCATTTTTCCTTCTCCTCTTTCGATGAAAACTGGCAGGCGAGGCAAACCAATAAAAAACCGTCTCCTGCAAAAAACGCAAGAGACGGAATTCGGTGCAATCCCGCGGTACCACTCTTGTTGGCCAAAGGGCCCACTCGGTCGGGGCCATCACCCCGTGCCCTCATAACGGTGGGCTTCCGGCGCGCTTACTGGGCAAAATGCCGTTGGGCTTGCTGCTCGTGGGTCAGTTAGAAAAGCCTTCTGCCGCTGTCTTGCACCATCCGACAGCTCTCTGCAGGCCAGGCGGGCTTCTTTTCCCCCGGTCAATGCATTTGGATTGGTTTCTTACAAGATTAAACCATTTTTCTCCGGTTGTCAAGGGCGATTTCTGCCAAAAAAAGCAGCTTCAGCGCAGGCGGGAAAGAACTTTTCCCACACTGTCCTGGATAAACAGGCTGGCTCTTCCCTCCCGGCCGGTTTCGGTGCGGTTGATGAGCACCAGGTGACGGCCATTGAAATAGTCCAGCAGCCCTGCGGCCGGATAGACCACAAGAGAGGTACCGGCCACGATCAGCAGATCGGCCCGGGCGATCTCCTCCACCGCCTGGGTGAGGATGCGGGTGTCCAGGCTCTCTTCATAGAGCACCACATCGGGTTTGATAACGCCGCCGCAGGGACAGTGGGGCACGCCTTCGCTGCGCAGGATATCGCTCATGCCGAAGAGCCTGCCGCATTTCTGGCAGTAATTCCGGTGTACCGTGCCGTGGAGTTCCAGCACCCGGCGGCTGCCTGCCATCTGATGCAGTCCGTCGATGTTCTGGGTGATCACCGCTTTCAGCTTGCCCTCCTGTTCCAGCTGGGCCAGCTTTTCGTGGGCCGGGTTGGGCTGGGCCTCCGGCCAGAGCATCTTATCCCGGTAAAACCGGTAAAATTCCTCCGGGTCCTTTTCAAAAAAGCTACGGCTGATGATCTGCTCCGGAGGATAGTGGTATTTCATATAATAGAGCCCGTCGGTGCTGCGAAAATCGGGGATGCCACTTTCGGTGGAGACGCCGGCGCCGCCAAAAAAGACGATGTAACTGCTTTCGTCCACAAACTGCTGCAACTGTTGTATTTTGTCCATGAACCAGGACTCCTTTCCGGCCGGGGATTTAGAGAACAAACCGGAAGAAGCGCATCACTTCAAAATAATCATCGGTTTCAAAGGAGATGGTGCAGTCATCCAAACGATGTGCGCCGGGGTAAAAGGCGTTTTTGGCCGCCAGATTGTGATCTTTGTAGCACACTTCTACGGTAAAATGCTGGGGCAGGGCGGGAACTTTCCCTTGGAAAGACTGGGAGAGGGCCCGCTTCACATCGGCCCGGATCAGCTGCTGGGCCTTCTGAGGGGCCAGGCAGCGCAGCGCACCGCCCACACCGGCCTTGACTGCCGTGGTTACCAGGCAGGGGTGCAGACTCTGGGAATCCTCACACAGCTGCTGATCTCCGGAAAGATAGACGGTGGGCACACCCAGGCTAGCGGCGCACAAACTGAACATCATAAATTCGCTGCAAATCTGGCCGTTGAGTTTGATCCAGGCCGGGCGGCCGCTGACGGTGTGGGACATGGGATTGCCCTCCCGGGAAGCGGCACTATGATAGCCCACGAACAAAGCGGCGTCAAAGCTTTTGTCCAGCCCCTCCACCATCAGGTAGGGATGCCCCGACCAGCCTTTGATGATCTGGGCACAGGGAGGCAGGACTTTGCTGTCGATGTTGCAGGCCGGGCCGTGGGCGTCTTTGATGACGATCTCGTCGGCTCCTGCTTCCATGGCCCCTTCACAGGCCGACAGCACTTCCTTTGTCATTTCGTCGCAGTGATAGGGATAGTTGGGATTGCCGGGGCGGCAATCCTCGTGGGAAAGAGTGGTGGCCACGCCTTCGATGTCGGCGCTGATGAATACCTTCATATGAATCGCTCCTTTCGATTGGTTGCTATTCTTCCAGATGAATCTGATGCAGGGTGCGGTAGCTGGTGCCGCCAGGGGATGGGATGGATTCCATCAAAGAAAGGGTCCGCACGGGGAGCATCAAGGGGGACAGCGGGAGGCGCTCCCAAGACACTTCCTTTTTCCCTCGCCGGGCCAGAGTGATGTGCGGGGAAAAGGGCCTCTTTTCCAGGAAGATGCCCTCTTGCTCCACTTCCTGGGCCAGTTGTTTTTGCAGCCCCATGAGGGGAGGACTTTGCTGCGGGCGGAGAAAGATCACATCCCCTCTTTCCCCGGGAAATCGTCCCAGGTGGGAAAAGGTGAGAGCAAACTCCCGGCCTTTCATCCTGGAAAGGGCCTCGCGGGCGGCCCTTTCATCCGGCTGCTCTCCCAGAAAGGCCAGGGTCAGATGGAGCTTTTCCGGCCTTTCCCATCGGGCCTGGGGATCCCATTTTTGCAGCCGCTGGGAAAGTCCCCAGATCTGTTCCCGGCAGCGCCTTGTCACCGGCAGGGCGATAAACAGACGCATGGCTCCTCCTTATTCCACCCGGGCCCCGAAGGGCATCAAAGCCAGCTGGGCCAGCTTGAAGCATTGAATCCCGAAGGGAATACCAACAATGGTGATGCAGTAAAGCAGCCCGGTCCCCACAGATACCAAGGCCAAGGGCAGGCCGCTGACGATGAGCCACACCAGATTGCACAAAAAGGACACAGCGCCGCCCCCATAGACCACTTCTTTGCCAAAGGGGAACAGAGCCAGTCCAGCGAATTTAAAGCATTGCAGGCCGATGGGGATGCCCACAATGGTGATACACCACAGCACGCCGGCCAGCAGCCAGGAAAGGCCCAGAGACCAGCCGCCCAGACAGAGCCACAGCAGATTGCCTAAACAGCCCATAGCCTGTTACCCTTCCAGGGCGGCGGCCCATTCCCCTTCTTTGAACCCCAGAAGGACCTGGCCGTCGTCCAAAAGCAGGATGGGCCGCTTGACCAGCATGCCATCCTGGGCCAGCAGATCGTATTGGGCCTTTTCGTCCATTTCACCCAGCTTGTCCTTCAGCCCCATTTTCTGATAGAGCTGGCCGCTGGTGTTGAAGAATTTTTTCAAAGGAAGACCGCTTTGCTTGTGCCATTGCTCCAGCTCCTGGGCCGTGGGGTTCTGCTCCTTGATGGGGCGGGATTCATAGGAAAGGCCGCGGCTGTCCAGAAAGGCCTGTGCTTTTTTGCAGGTGCTGCAGTTGTTATAGCAGATAAATACCATGATCTCCTCCTTGTCAAACAGATGACGGATTCGTATGCCCTTATTGTACTCCTATCCCAGGAAAGGGGCAACAAAAAAAGCCCTGATGCTCAGGGCTTTTTTCATTGGGGAGGCAAAACCTCTTTCAAAACCAAAATGCGCTGGTTGGAGCTGCCTCGGAAGGTCAGAGTCAGATCCCGCAGCTGCTCTACATAGGGGCCGTCCACCAGAATGTCGCAGGCGCGGAGAAGATCCAGAATAGCCGGATGATCTTTGGCCATTTCCAAAAGCTGCTCCAGGGTATAGCCCGAATAGATGGTCACATCCTTCCCCTGTTCCCTGGCCCCGCGGGCCAGAGGGAGAAGGGCTTCCGGCTGGCAGAAGGGCTCTCCGCCGGAGATGGTCAGGCCTTGCAACAAGGGGTTTTCTCCCATTTGCCGCAGCAGAGCGGGAATGTCCCCCAAAAATCCCCCTTCAAAGGGATGGGTCTGGGGATTGTGGCAGCCAGGACAGTGGTGGGGGCAGCCTTGGGTAAAGACCACAAAGCGGATGCCCTCCCCGTCCACGATGGATTCCTCCACAATGCCGCTGAGCCGCAGCTCCTTAGACGCCATGCTTGATCCGATCCTTTTCCTCCGCCCGCTTGGCGTTGTTGAACCGGTCGGTGGTGCCCACCAGATAACCGGTGATCCGGCGGATTCGTTCGAATTTCACGCCCTGGCCCACGCAGGCCTCTTTCTGTGTCAGCTTTCCTTCGGTCATGGTGCATGCTTCCTTTCTATACAAAATGCAATTTATTACTTATTTATTCCAAACCGTAAAAGTTCGGCATGCCGGGGAATTTTTTCCGCAGTTCACGGAGCTTTTCGATGGGCACGCCCTCCCCTTCCCGGCGGCCGCAGCGGGGACAAACCTCGTCGATGACGCCGGTATATCCACACACCGGGTCCCGGTCCACCGGATGGTTCACCGAGCCATAGCCCACACCGGCTTCCTTCATACAACGGATCACTGCTTCGAAGGCCTTGGGGTTTTTGCACACATCCCCGTCCAGCTCCACATAGCTGATGTGACCGGCGTTGGTCAGGGCGTGATAGGGAGCTTCCAGCCGGATCTTGTCAAAGGCCCGGATGGGGAAATACACAGGGATGTGGAAAGAGTTGGTGTAATAATCCCGGTCGGTGATTCCCGGAAGCTTGCCATAGATCTTCTGATCGATGCGGAGGAAGCGGCCGGAAAGCCCTTCGGCCGGAGTGGCCAGCAAGGTGAAGTTCAGGCCGGTCTTTTGGGATTCCTCGTCCATCCGGCGGCGCATATGGCCGATGATCTCCAGGCCCAGCTTCTGGCTTTCCGGGCTTTGGCCATGGTGCTGGCCGGTGAGGGCCACCAGGGTTTCGGCCAGGCCGATAACGCCCACGCTGAGGGTGCCGTGCTTGAGGATTTCACCCACAGGCTCGTCCACATCCAGCTTTTCGCTGTCGATCCACACGCCCTGGCCCATAAGAAAGGGGTAATTGCGGCTCTTTTTGGCGGCCTGGATCTTGAAGCGGTGGAGCAGCTGGCGGATGACCAGGTCGATATTCTCGTCCAGCATCTCGTAGAAGCGGTCTAGATCCCCGTGGGCTTCGATGCCCAGACGGGGCAGGTTGATGGAAGTAAAGCTCAGGTTGCCCCGGCCGCAGGTGATTTCCCGCTCCGGATCGTGCACATTGCCCATCACCCGGGTGCGGCAGCCCATGTAGGCCACTTCGCTGTTATAATCCCCTTCTTTGTAGTATTGCAGGTTGAAGGGGGCATCCAGGAAGCTGAAGTTGGGGAACAGCCGCTTGGCCGATGTGCGGATGGCCAGCTGGAACAGATCGTAGTTGGGGTCCTGGGAGTTGTAGTTGATCCCCTCTTTCACTTTGAAGATCTGTACCGGGAAAATAGGAGTCTCCCCATTGCCCAGACCGGCATCGGTGGCCAGAAGCAGATTTCGGATCACCATCCGCCCTTCGGGGGAGGTATCGGTGCCGTAGTTCACCGAGCTGAAGGGAACCTGGGCTCCGGCCCGGGAATTCATGGTGTTCAGGTTGTGTACCAGGGCTTCCATAGCCTGATAGGTGGCTCGGTCGGTTTCCGCCATGGCGGTTTGAGTGGCCATATCATGGGCCTTCTGGGCCTGTGCAGCGGTGAGAGTGCCGCCCTGAGGCAGGGTCTGCTGCACCAGCCAGGGCACCAGCTGGGCGCCGTAGAGTTGAGGCTGGCCCATGGACACATCATCCCCCACCTGGGCTTTGGCATTCTGGACCAGAGCCTGTCCCTGACCGTATTCCAGGGAGCAGAAGGCGTTAAGGTATTGTCCCAGAGCCTTGAAATATTCCTTGCGGAAGGTTTTGGCCACACCGGGAGCCATGGCGTAATCGAAATTGGGCACCGACTGGCCGCCGTGCATTTCGTTTTGGTTGGCCTGGATGGCGATACAGCCCAGAGCGGAATAACTGTGGATGCTGGCCGGTTCCCGCAGATAGCCGTGACCGGTGGAGAAACCGTTTTTAAACAGCTTCAGCAGATCGATCTGGCAGCAGGTCTCGGTGAGCATATAGAAGTCCTTGTCGTGGATGTGAATATCGCCGTTGATGTGTGCGGCGGCCACATCCCGGGGCAGGATATAGTTGTCCACAAAATATTTGGCCCCTTCGGAGCCGTATTTCAGCATGGTTCCCATGGCGGTGTCGGCGTCGATGTTGGCGTTTTCCCGCTTGATGTCGGCGTCGGCCGCATAGGAGAAGGTCAATTCTTTATAGATCTCCATCAGATCGGTTTCCGACTGACGGATCTTGGCGTGTTCCGCCCGATAGAGAATATAGGCCTTGGCGGTTTTGGCATAACCGGCTTTGATGAGGGCCTCCTCCACCAGATCCTGCACCTGTTCCACTCCCGGGATCTGTCCTTGGGGAATGGAGCGGGCCACCCGGCGGGTCAGCTCCTCCAGAGCGGCAAAGGGAAGGGATTCCTCCCGGACGGACACATTGGCTTTGCGGATGGCCTCCCGGATTTTGCTGGGATCAAAGGGCACCACATCCCCGCTGCGCTTGCGGATGGACACCGGCCCGGCCCAGGAAGCGGCGCTCACCCGCACCGGCAGCCGTTTGGAAGCAGCCATAAAAAACCTCCTTTGCATGGCGGGAGCAGGGAAGGCATCCTCCCTGCTCCGCAGCGGCGGCCCATCAAGGGGCATCGCCCTTGTTCTTGTATACCGTCGCTTTACCATACTATATATAGTGATTATAATCGTTTCAAACTGTATATATAGTAATTCACCTCCTGAAAAAATGCAAGGGGCATTTTGCAGTCAAGTCCCTGTCCGGCGGCGTGTTTGGCCTCCCCTTCCCCCATGGGAGCCTTGAAGTTGCAAGGGTTTCAGAGGCGGGATAAAAATTCGGAGAAAAATCAGGCCAAAATTTGTGCAAGGTATTTTATGGAAAACTCTTTTTACGAAAAGTAAATTTTCCTCCTGGGTATACCAAGGGGTGTTGGGATAGGAAGAATCTGTTTAGTGACTAAACTTTTTTCACCCCTCGGCTGGACAGGGTAGCTAAATTGTAATATACTATTTACAAAGAAATGCGGAGAAAGGGGAGTGATGACAGTCGCGCACTGCGCGGCGGTACTTATGAAAACGAAATCTTCTGCCCAGCCGTCTCTGGCCCTGGATCTTGTGGAACCAGGCCGGGACGAACACATGGTGGCCACCCGAAAGACCACCGAAAAGCTGCCGGAAGGAGTCACTTCCAAGATGATGTACCGGGATGTGGTACGCATCGCCTGGCCCTCCTTTATCGAGCTGACATTGACTCAGCTGGCCTCCATGGTGGACCTGATGATGGTGGGCAAATTGGGGGCTGCCGCTATCGCCGGCGTAGGGCTGACCACCCAGCCAAAATTTTTGATGATGACCATGTTCCAGGCCATGAATGTGGGCGCTACTGCCCTGGTGGCCCGGCACAAAGGCGCTTCCCAGCAGAACAAAGCCAACCTGATCTTGCGTCAGGCCTTGCTGCTGACCCTGGTGCTGTCGCTGATCGGCGGCGTGCTGGTGTTCCTGTTTGCAGAGCCCCTGGTGCAGTTCATGGGCGCTGCCGAGGCACCCACTCTGGCCGACGGCACCATCTATCTGAAGATCCAGGCATTGGGCATCGTGACCGTGGCCCTTACCAGTACCATTACCGCTTCCCTGCGGGGCGCCGGCAACAGCCGTACCGCCATGATGTACAACCTGACGGCCAATGTGGTCAATGTGCTCTTCAACTATTTGCTGATCTACGGCAATTTCGGTTTCCCCCGTATGGAAGTGGCCGGTGCGTCTCTGGCCACGGTCATCGGTCAGGTGGTAGCAATGGTGCTGGCCTTTGCTTCGGTGATGGGCCACCGCAACTATGTTCATCTGTCCATCCATGATTTCCCCCGCGGGTTCAAGCCTGAGAAAGAGGCCATGTTCTCCATTTTCAATGTGGGCATCCCGGCCATGGTCGAACAGCTGGTCATGCGTACCGGTATGATCATCTATTCCCGTACTGTGGCTGGTTTGGGTACTGTGGCCTTTGCCACCCATCAGGTGTGTATGAACATCCAAGCCCTTTCTTTCATGAACGGCCAGGCCTTTGCTGTGTCGGCCACCTCTCTGATGGGTCAGAGCCTGGGGAAAAAGCGGCCCGATATGGCGGAGTATTACACCTCCCGGACGCGGCGGCTTGGTATGTGCGTGTCCGTTTTCATCATGGCCTGCTTCATCCTCTTCGGCGGCACCATTGTGGGGCTGTACAATGACGATCCGCAGATTGTGGAAACGGGTGCCAAGATCCTGATGTTTGTGGCCCTGATTCAGCCCTTCCAGTCCAGTCAGTTTATTCTGGCCGGTGCATTGAGAGGCGCTGGAGATACCCGGGCCACCGCTGTGATCACCACCATCACCGTGCTCTTTGTCCGGCCTACTCTGGCTATTCTGCTGATCAATCTGACGTACCTGGGCCTTTATGGCGCCTGGATCGCTTTGGCAGCCGATCAGCTGCTTCGTTCCCTTCTGGTTTGGCTCCGATTTATTTCGGGCAAATGGAAGAAACTTCGAATCTGAACAAAAACCCCTCCGGTGTTCCGGAGGGGTTTTTATGTTTTAAGTAATTTCTCTGGACGAATAGAGGAAAATAGTGTATTACTAATAATAAGCTGGAGCAAAGGTGGACGAGGTGAGCCCTTTGGCTGCCGCAAAGAAAAAGGGGGGCAATGCCATGAATGTGATTGAGCGCATCCAGGAAAAGTACGGGGAAATGACCAAAAAGCAGCGGGTATTGGCAGACTATATGCTGGAAAACCCCGACTCTATGTCCTTTATGACCATGAAGAACCTGTCCAGCCGGACACAGGTTTCGGAGATGACCATCCTTCATTATTGCGGGGCCTTGGGGTATGGCAATTACAATGAGCTGAAATATGAGTTCCGCAAATATATCAATGAGCGAAACAAGATCGAAGTGCAGCGGGAGAATGCCTATCTCAACTCTAGCGTGCCGGAATATGAACTGGACGACAAACAGAACCTGCTGTATCAGGTGTGTCAGGAGGAATTTGACCTTCTCAAACTGCTGTTTGCCCATTTGGATATTCCATCGCTGTTCCGGGGGGCCGAGATGATGCTGGATGCCGATTGCACGATATTCTGTGCCCGGGGAGTATCGCTGCAGATTGCCGATTTTCTTTCCATGCGTCTGGCCATTATGGGGCTTCCGTCCATTGTGATAAACACTGAGCTGAACGACAGTGTGCAGTCGGCCCTCCCCCTGCTGAAAGGGGGTACATTGCTGGTGCCTATTTCTTTGCCTGATTACTATGTAATGACCACAAAAGTGTGCGAGTTTGCCCGGCAAAGACGGTGCCGGATTTTGGCACTCACCAACTCTCTGGAGCAGTCCCCTGTGGCGCCGTTTGGGGATCTGGTGCTCACCGCCCCCGCATCCAGCCGGCTTTTTCTCAATTCTCCCGGGGGACTTTTGGTGCTGGCCCATCTGCTTTCGGCTGCGCTGGATATCGAAAAGAGCGCCCGCCACACCAGCAAATTTTGTTCCTCTGAGGAATTTTCCCAGGTTTTTACCAAAAAAATGAAAGGGACACGCTGAATTCCCAAAATTTTTTGGGAATTATAGTATATACATTGATTTTATAGATAGTTTATGCCGCAAAATGGAAAACTGTGAAATCTGCCTAGATTTATTGGGCGGAATTCACAGTTTTTTATTATTTTATTGACTTTTTTAATAGTAGACACTACAATAATCCCATAACTTGATACCTCCTGTTGGAGCATCTGCACAATCGGAGGAATACAGAAGGAGGTTCTATTTTATGAAACGATACCTGGCATTGCTCCTGGCGCTGGTCATGTGTTTCTCCTTGGCCGCTTGCTCCAATGAGACCGGTGGCGGCGGTGGAGGTGGCGGTGGCGGTGGCAGCAAAACCGGCACCGAACTGGCTTCCGAACAGAAATATGTCACCTACATTTCTTCTGAGCCTATGACTCTGGACCTGAACCGCCGGTCGGATACATACAGCTCCACCATTCTGACCAACATTCTGGAAGGTCTGACCCGTCTGAGTGAAAATGAAACCCATGACGCTTATGAATATGTCCCCGCAGGTGCCAAGTCTTGGAGCTCCAACGAAGATGAGACTGTTTGGACTTTTGAACTCAATGAAAATTACTGGGATGACGGCCAGAAAGTAACGGCTGATGATTATGTCTACTCTGTTCGCCGTTATGTAGATCCCAACACCGGCTCCCCTCTGGGTTATCGTCTGGCTTGCCTGAAGAACTATGAAGGTGTCAACAGCGGTGAACTTCCTGTGGAAGAACTGGGTATCCGTGCTGTGGACGAAGATACACTGGAAGTTACTCTGGAAGCTCCGACCCCCTACTTTATGGACCTGACTCACGGTATGCTGTTCCGTCCTCAGCGGCAGGATATCGTAGAACAGCATGGTGATAAGTATGGCGCCGAGGCAGATACTGTTGTCTCCAACGGCCCCTTCAAGATCACATCTTGGACTCACAACAGCGAAATCACCCTGGTAAAGAACGACAAATACTGGGATGCTGACAATGTGACCCTGGACGAAGTGACCGTCAAGATCATTGCTGACGCCAACACTTCCGTGAATGCTTTCGCCAATGGCGAAATGGACTATGTTTCCACTACCAAAGTGGAATGGGTGGAACGGTTCAACAACACCGAAGGTGTGGTGCCTGTTTCCTATCCCAGCTCTACTTTGACTTATTCCTTCTTCAATACGAAGGACAAGATTTTCTCTAACGCAAACATTCGTAAGGCATTCATCACTGGTATTGACCGTGTTGAGCTCAACGACATGTGCTTTGGCGGAGCCCGTATTCCCACCTATGGTTGGGTCGTGCCCACTCTGTACTGCGGCGATATCAACTTCCGTGAATTTGCCGGCGATCCCGTTCAGGAGATGATCGATGAACTGGAAGCTGAAGGCAAGACTCCTAAGGATCTGCTGCTCCAGGGCATGCAGGAACTGGGCCTGGGCGATGATCCCTCCACTTTGGATATCACTTTCTCCCTGGCTGGTACCGATGACTGGTTCCGTACTCTGGGCGAATATCTCCAGCAGGCCTATAAGAAGACTCTGGGTATCAATCTGGAGATCAGCTTCTCTGAATGGGGCATCTTCATTGACAATGTGGAAAAGGGCAACTATCAGATCGGCTTCATGGGCTGGGGCGCTTCTATGAACGATCCTTATGATGTGCTCAGCCTGCACACTTCTCAGTCCAACGCCATTTACACCGGCTGGGCCAACGAGGAGTATGATGCGCTGGTCAATGAGGCTTCTGTAACCTTGGACAACCAGAAGCGTGCTGAAATGTATAAGCAGGCCGAAGATATGCTGCTGAAAGAATATGGTGTTGCAAATCCGCTGGCTACAACGGTCAACACTCTGTTCTATAAGGACTATGTGAAGGGTTATGGCATGATGCCGCTGAGCACCATGGGCTATAAGAGCATTCAGATCCTCGAGCACTAAACTGCGAAAAAATGACTGAAGCAATCCGCTGAAATAATGAGAGGAGGCGGCACCGTTGGTGTTGCCTCCTCTTTTAAAAGAGAGAAAGGAGAGGATCTGGTTTGCTAAAATATGTTGTTAAGCGCATCATTTATATGTTTATCACTATTTTCTGTATTGCAACAGCAACTTTTTTCCTGATGCGCAGTATTCCCGGTGATCCTTTGTCCAGCATGGCGCAGACCTTGCCGGAACAGACCAAAGCCAACTACTATGCCAAATATGGCCTGGATAAGCCTCTGTTTACCCAATATCTTATGTATATGAAAAACCTGCTCCACGGCGATCTGGGTGATAGCAATGTGTATCCTGGCCGCAGCGTGGGAGGAGTTATCGCGGAAACCTCGCCGGTATCTGCCACTGTTGGTGGCCCTGCTCTGGTAATTGGCTTGGTATTGGGCATTACTTTTGGTGTTATTGCCGCACTATTTAAAAACAAGTGGCCAGATTATGTGGTAATGGTTATTGCCATTCTAGGTATCACGATTCCGGTCTTTGTACTGGCAGCTTTGCTACAATATTTCTTTGCTGTCAAACTGGGTTGGCTTCCCACTTCTGGCTGGGGAGAAGTAAAGCATGCTATCATTCCCATTATCGTGCTCAGTTTTGGCACCATCGCCACCTATGCCCGGTATATTAAATCCAGTATGCTGGATACCCTGAGCCAGGACTATATTCTTACGGCCCGGGTGAAGGGCCTCAGTGAGGGAGCCGTTATTCGCCGCCATGTGATGCGCAACTCCATTTTGCCGGCCATTACATTGTTGGGTGCCCGTATTGTGGGCATTTTCACCGGTGCTTTCGTCACAGAGCGTATGTTTGCCATTCCTGGCATCGGTTTCTATTACATCAACTCCATCAATACAAACGACTATGCCATGACTATGGGCCTGACGATCTTTTACGGCATATTGTTCGTTATTTCCCAGTTGGTAGTCGATATTGCGTATGTGTTGGTTGATCCTCGCATCCGTATCGCCTCGAATAATTGAGAAAGGAGATCATCATGGCTGCAAACATTTCCAAAGAGAAATTTGTCATTGTGGGGGCAGAAACGGCTGAAGCGGAAAAAATCGGCCGTCCTCATGTGAGTTATTTGAAAGATACCTGGCGCCGTTTTAAAGAAAGCAAGACGGCCATGCTGGCATTGATTATTTTGATCGCATTGATCGTGATGGTAATCATTGGCCCGGCTCTCAGCGGCTATGCTTTTGAAGAAATTGATACCAGACCCGAAGCCAAGAATGCTCCGCCTTCTGCAGAACACTGGTTTGGTACAGATAAGTTGGGACGAGATCTATTTTCCCGTACCTGGCAAGCCGGACGAGTTTCATTGGCTATCGGTTTGATTGGCGCTTTGGTAGCCGCTACTGTCGGCTGTGTTTATGGCGGTTTGTCTGCTTATTTTGGGGGTAAAGTGGACACTATCATGATGCGTATCGTGGAAGTGATCAGCAGTATTCCCTATCTGATTGTGGTAATTTTGCTTTCGGTGATATTGGATAGTAAAAGTCTAGGAACATTGATCTTAGCGTTGACTCTTACCGGATGGTGCGGCACGGCCCGCTTGGTTCGCGGCCAGATGCTCCAGCTGAAAAGTCAGGAATTCGTAATGGCGGCTCAGGCTTTGGGCGTTCCTCCCTGGCGGATCATTCTGAAGCATCTGATCCCCAATACCATGAGCACCATCATTGTTTCCATTACATTTGCGATTCCCAACTATATCTTCTCGGAAGCCTTCCTGAGCTTTATCGGCCTGGGTATTCAGCCTCCCAATACATCCTGGGGCGCTTTGTCCTCGGCTGCTCAGACAAACTTCCTGTTCTACCCGTATCAGCTTTTCTTCCCCTCGCTGATGATCGCTCTGACTATGCTCTCCTTTACTCTGTTGGGCGATGGTTTGCGGGATGCGCTGGATCCGAAGCTGAGAAAGTAGAGGTATTGCCATGAGTAACAAAATATTGACTGTCAAGGACCTGCGGGTATCCTTCAATACATATGCCGGCGAAGTGAAGGCCGTACGCGGTGTGGATTTTGAGCTTTCTCCCGGCGAAACCCTGTGCTTTGTAGGCGAATCGGGTTGTGGCAAAACGGTAACGGCCAAAGCGCTGCTTCGTCTGCTCCAGCCGCCTTTCGCTGTGATCAAGGAGGGCAGCCAGATTCTTTTCAATGGAGAAGATGTGCTGCAAATGTCCAAAAAGCGCCTGCAGGAGTACCGGGGCGACGATGTGAGTATGATCTTCCAGGACCCTATGACCTCCCTCAACCCCACCATGACTTGTGGTAAACAGATCATGGAAGGTTTGATTCTTCACCGGAATATGACCAAAGCACAGGCCCGGGAAGCGGCTATTGAAACGCTGCGTCTAGTAAAGATTCCTGATCCAGAAAAGCGTGTGGATAACTATCCTCATCAGTTGTCTGGTGGTATGCGTCAGCGTGTGATGATCGCCATTGCTTTGGCCTGCCAGCCCAAGCTGCTCATCGCTGACGAACCCACTACGGCTTTGGATGTGACTATTCAGGCTCAGATCATTGACCTGCTGCGGGAGCTGAAAGAAAAATTGGGTATTGCCATCATTCTGGTAACCCATGATCTGGGTGTGGTGGCCAACTTTGCCGATCGCATTCAGGTAATGTATGCTGGCCAGGTAGTGGAACGGGGTACAGCCCGTGAGATCTTCTATGACTCCAAGCATCCCTATACCTGGGCACTGCTCAGCTCGGTTCCCAAGCTGGCCAAGGAGAGCAAACAGGAGCTGTATTCTCTCCACGGCACACCTCCTGATCTGATCCTGCCTTTGGAACATTGTCCTTTTGCGGCCCGGTGTGAGTTCTGTATGCCTATCTGTAAAGAGCAGATGCCGCCGGAAACCGTTTTGTCCGACACCCACAGGCTGTCTTGCTGGCTTCAGCATCCCGACGCCCCCAAGGTGAAATCCTTCTATGAAAGAGAGGTTTAAAGCATGAGTGAGAATTTGATTGAAATCAAAAACCTCTGCAAGTATTTCCCTGCGGGTAAAAAGCGCACGCTGAAAGCCGTGGACAATGTGTCCCTCACCATTGCCAAAGGCGAAACTTTGGGACTTGTAGGCGAGTCCGGCTGCGGTAAAACCACCTGCGGCCGTACGATTCTGAAGCTTTATCCCCCCACTTCCGGTCAGATCTTCTTCGGTGGAGAGGATGTGTCCCACATCAAGGGGAAGGGATTGTTGAATTTCAAAAAGCGGGCTCAGATGATCTTCCAGGACCCCTACTCTTCTCTGGACCCCCGCATGACCATTGCCGAGATCATCTCCGAAGGTATGACGGTGCACAATCACCTGTCCAATCAGGAAAAACAGGAGAAGGTCAACGAGCTGTTGGGCAAGGTGGGCCTTACGGAAGATTATGCCAACCGGTTTGCCCATGAGCTGTCCGGCGGCCAGCGCCAGCGTATCGGTATTGCCCGGGCCTTGGCGGTGGAACCGGAGTTCATCGTCTGCGATGAGCCTATTTCTGCTTTGGATGTGTCCATCCAGGCCCAGATCATCAACCTGTTGATCAAATTGCAGAAGGAGAACCACCTCACCTATCTGTTCATTTCCCATGACCTGTCGGTGGTGCGTCACATCTCCGACCGGGTGGGCATTATGTACCTGGGCAGCATGGTGGAGTTGGGCAGCAGCCAGGCGATTTTCGGCCAGCCGCTGCACCCCTATACCAAGGCTTTGATCTCCGCCATTCCGGAGGCCGATCCCGATTCGGAAAAGACCCGGAAGCGGATTCCTCTGGAGGGAGAAGTGCCCAGTCCCATCGATCCTCCTTCGGGCTGTAAGTTCCGTCCCCGGTGTGCCTATGCCACCGACAAATGCGCCCAGGAGATCCCCACTTGGGAAGAAGCGGCTCCCGGCCATTTTGTAGCCTGCCATCACTGGCGGGAAGTGTAAGCAAACGAAAAAAGGCGCCTGAGAGGGCGCCTTTTTTGTTCAGATTTCTCCCATCCAGTGGGAAGCTATGGTAAAATATCAACAGATTTCTTTTGAAAGGGGAAACAATATGGAGACTTCCGCGCTTTATCCCTATCCTTCCCGACGGTATGTGACCTATGCCGCTCGGGGAATGTGCGCCACATCCAACCATCTGGCGGCGCAGGCCGGGGTGGATATGCTGAAAAAAGGGGGAAACGCTTTTGATGCAGCCATTGCCGCCGCAGCCTGTCTGGTGGTTCTGGAACCTCAGACCAATGGCGCCGGCAGCGATGCATTTGCCATCTTCACGCAAAATGGAGGCAAATTGCAGGGCATGAACTCCACCGGTGTCATGGGCCGCGGCTTCGACCTGCAGAAAATGCGGGACAAGGGCTATAAGGAGATGCCTCATTACGGTTTTGAGCCGGTGACCGTGCCCGGCGCTCCGGCCGCCTGGGCAGCCATCAACGAAAAATATGGTCGTCTGCCTCTGACCGAAGTGCTGGCCCCCGCCATTTCCTATGCCCGGGAAGGTCAGGCTTTGTGCACCATCACCTGGAGCAGCATCAATACCATGGCATCCCGTATGCGGGAAAATACCGATTGCGGTCCGCAATTTGACGAGTGGTTCCGCATTTTTATGCCGGGAGGGGAAGCGCCCCGGCCGGGACAGCTGTTCCGCAACCCTGATCTGGCGGATACCCTGGAGGCCATCGCCAAGACCCAGGCTAAGGACTATTATCAGGGGGAGATTGCCGACAGAATCGTGGCGGCCTCCCATAAGTTCGGTGGCTTCTTGGAAAAAGAAGATCTGATGGAGCATGAAGTCCAGTGGGTACAGCCTCTCAGCGTGCCCTACCATGGCTATGAGGTGTGGGAACTGCCGCCCAACGGCCAGGGGATCATTGCCCTGATGGCCCTCAACATTCTCAATGGCTTTGAGCCCTCTCCCCTGGACGATCCTCTGGGGGTGCACCGGCAGATCGAAGCCACCAAGCTGGCCTTTATCGACGGCCTGCGCTATATTGCCGATCCCCGGTATATGGAAGTGTCTCCCGAGGAGATGCTCTCTCCGGAATATGCCGCCGCCCGGCGGAAGCTCATCGGCCAGACCGCCATCGAACCGGCCCCGGGCAATCCCAAGAACCCGGGCACCGTCTATCTCTGCGCGGCGGACAACGAAGGCAATATGATCTCCTACATCCAGAGCAATTACGCCGGTTTTGGTTCGGGCGTGGTGGTGCCCGGCACGGGCATTGCCCTGCAGAACCGGGGCAAGGGCTTCTCTCTGGACCCGGAAAGCCCCAATGCCGCAGCACCGGGCAAGCGGCCTTACCATACCATCATCCCCGGTTTCCTCACGAAAGACGGCAAACCGGTGGGTCCCTTTGGGGTGATGGGCGGCTTCATGCAGCCTCAGGCCCATGTGCAGGTGATGACCAAGCTCATCGACTGCGGACTCAATCCCCAGGTCTGCATCGATGCCCCCCGTTGGCTGTGGACTGCCGGAAAAGAAGTCCATGTGGAAACGGAATTTTCCACTTATCTGGCGGATTCTCTGGCCCAGCGCGGGCATAAAATCGTCTTTGATACCAACCGGGGCGGCTTTGGCAAGGGTCAGATGATCCTGCGCACTCCCTTTGGTACACTCATCGGCGGTACAGAGCCCCGCTGCGAAGGGGCCTGTGCAGCCTGGTAACTCCCCTTTCCTCCCCCCCTGGCCGTAAAGCCAGGGGGGAGGAAAAATATCTCTTGACAGAGGATGCTCCTTATGCTATACTAATCGAGTACCAAACAAACAGAATATCGCGGGGTGGAGCAGTTCGGTAGCTCGTCGGGCTCATAACCCGAAGGTCGTAGGTTCAAATCCTGCCCCCGCAACCATCTTGAGTGACCAAAATAGATACACTCACCTGAAACCCCTGAGAAATCAGGGGTTTCAGCGTTTTTATGCCCTGTTTTTTCAAAGCGTGTTTTATAGATGCACAAGGGCATTTCAGAGCGTTAGGCAGGACTTGAACTAAATTCTCGGCTGATTTGGCCTGCTTTATGGCGGGCTTTACGCTCTCGGTTGCTTTTTATTGCTCGTCTTTCCTAAATAATTTGAAACTTTTTATTAGGTTGGTATCATATTTTGATACCAACCTCTTTTCAGTTTATCAAATCCTTAGGGCGGAGATGAGCATCCAATGAACACAGAAGCTGTAATCTGTCCCCTTTGCGGCGCAATCAACAAAGACCTCTAAGGCCGGATGCATATCGGCAAGGTAGTCAGCACACAATGAAGTATGGGATAATCGCAGACACGCCGCCTTTTAATGTCTTTATTTATTGACAATTATAGATATATCGTCTATAATAACAAGCACAAAGATGATGTAGAGGTGGTGTGCAGAATGGGACGAAAGAGTGTTGCTGTGCTGCCGCAGACGCAGGCGATTTTAGAACAGCTGGGAGAACAGATCAAACTTGCCAGATTACGGCGGCATCTGTCTGCCGAATTGGTCGCGGAAAGAGCTGGTGTGAGCCGAGCCACAGTGTGGAATGTTGAAAAGGGAAACCCCTCTGTCGCGATTGGGATCTATGCCGCAGTTCTGCACGCACTGAACAATATGGATAAAGACCTTCTGCTCGTTGCAAAGGATGATGAGCTGGGGCGTAAACTCCAAGACCTTGAACTTACCACGCGCAAGAGAGCACCGCGAAACAGAGGTGATTAACCGTGGCGTCAAACCAAAAAGTAATTTATGTCTATGAGAGCTTCAGATCTACAACGCCAAACTTCCTGGGGACTCTCTTCGTGGAGAATGTCCGCGGCCGTGAAAGCTATTCCTTCGAGTATGATGCTGACTGGTTAAAAAGCAGCGCAAACTACATGTATCTCGACCCGGATCTTCAACTGTATGCCGGGCGGCAGTATCCAACCGGCGCAAAAAATGTGTTCGGTCTTTTCGCTGACTCCTCCCCCGACCGCTGGGGCCGCCTGCTGATGAAGCGCAGAGAAAGAATATTGGCGGAGCAGGAAGGCCGAAAGCCTCGAAAGCTCTTAGACAGCGACTTCCTGCTGGGCGTCTACGACGAGACTCGGATGGGCGCGATCCGCTTCAAGCTGGACAAAGACGGCCCGTTCCTTTCGGATGATTCAAAAACCCCGACGCCTCCCTAGACCAGCTTGCGAACGCTGGAGGAAGCCTCCCGTCAATTCGAAAACGATGAGTCCGGTCTCGAGCAGAAATGGATCAATCAACTCATCAAGCCCGGTTCCTCGCTGGGTGGCGCTCGTCCGAAGGCCACCGTTCTGGACATAAGCGGAAATCTGTGGATCGCCAAGTTTCCGTCCAAGCACGACGATGTCAATGTGGGGGCGTGGGAAAAGGTCACCCATGACCTTGCAAGACTTTGCGGCTTGGATGTTCCCGAGTCCATGCTGATCGACTTCTCCAAGTACGGAAGCACCTTCCTTGTACGCAGGTTTGACCGGAATGGTGCTGCGCGGATTCATTTCGCGTCCGCCATGACAATACTTGGAAAAACGGGTGGAGCATCAGCCGCGGATGGCTCCAGTTATCTTGAACTGGTGTCCTTTATCAAGGCCAACGGCGCTGCGCCCAAGAGAGATTTGACAGAGCTATGGAAGCGGATCGTGTTCAATATGGCTGTTTCCAATACGGATGACCACATGAGAAATCATGGCTTTATCCTTAAGGCGGATGGGTGGCATCTCTCACCCTTGTACGATGTAAACCCCGTCCCAGAGGGTGACGAGCTGTCCCTCTGCGTAAACGAGGACGATGCGACGATCTCCCTCGACCTTGCGCTGGAGATCGCACCGTATTGTGAGATCAGCACTAAGGACGCAACTGCTATGGCGGAGGATGTCCTGAAAACCGTCCGAGATAACTGGAATCGTCTGGCAGCAGAATGCGGATTAAGCCGGAGCGCACAGGAATATATGCGGCCGGCCTTCTCGCTGGCTCTTGAATAACACAGCTTGATCTACCATCAGATCTCCCTTCGAGCAAGGGGGATCTTTTTTGCCAGTCACAAGCCAAAGAGCATTCCGCGTGTGCTATTCCTCAAGGACAGGATCGTCTGCAAGGGGTTCTTCGTTTTCCGCTACAAAGTCATCTTCCGCAGCAACCTTCCCAGAATGCAGCTTCGTCATTCGCAAGGTGTATTTGCATTTTCGGTTATAAGCGACGAGCATAGAACTCAACAGAATAGCCCCGCTCTTCCATCTTTCCACATAGCTTTCAGCCAATACAATCCTCAGTAATAGAACATCGAGCGACACCATCCCGGTGCCGCTCTTCTTTTTTTATCATCTTTTATCATCGCAGGGGAGAGGCCGTCAGGTGTCCTTCCTCATCTTTTGCGCGAGCCGCTTCTCGTAGCAGTCTTTGCAAAGAGTCCGCCACCAGCCGAGGTCCTTACGGATGGATGCCCCATCTGTGCTTCCACACTTTTCGCAGACGGTGCTGCTCTTCGCTTCGTAGACACGGACGATTTGCGCCACATCGCGCCAGAGGAGCTCCTTGCGCTCATCCCGCGGTGCTCCGTTCTCGGGCTCTAAGCGCAGGCTCTGACCGCCAGGAAGGTCTATGGCAGCGCTTCCGCCCTGTGCACCTTCAAAGGTGTAGTAGAAGCGAAGCGTCGCATATTTCTCTTTGAGCTGCGTAGGGATGAGGTCGACCGGAAGGCCGTCTTCGGCATATCGCTTCGAGATAGCCTGACACATGTCGTGAATCAGGCCGTACCAGCCGTCATCACAGTCGCAGCCATAACGGCGGTACAGATTCTCTTCACCGTCGACCTTGTTTGTCACCATAAAGGGGAAGTCAGCCTGCAACTGCTGCTCTAACTTTTCGTTCATGCAATACCTCCAATTCGTTCTATCGGGCGCTGATGCAGAGCGCGCCTGCCGGGATGGGCGTAGTAGGGAAGAGCGGGAATTAAAAAACCATCAATGTATTTGCAAAACCAACGGTAAACCTTTCGCCAGCATTAGACTTTCGAAGTCGAATCGCTAATACTGACGAAAGCGCAAAATCAGATATAAAACATCTCCAAAGTATCGAGATTCAGGCAGCCCAGGCGTCCGCCTTTGTAGCAGCAGCCGCAGTCGATGGCGATTTTGCTCTTGTGAAAGATGATGTCATCCGTCGGCGGCTCGCCGAGCATCTTGTGGATCTCTCTTGTCGGGGTATGTCCGAAGACCAGATAGCGGTCCGGGTAGAACTCCTGCTCAAGGAACGAGCGCCCAAAGATAAAGTCATGTAGCTGATACTCGCAAATGTCCTTGCGCGCCGCCACCGTTGAGTATCCATTCATCCAGCGTCGCCATCTGAAGCTCCGTCAGGTCGTCTATGCTGTCTTTGGTTATCTCTTTCAAGACCCAGCTCAGACACATCGCAGCCATGTATTCGTGATTCCCGAACAGCGCATGGATGTTGTCTCTTTTTCTGATGTCCAGAAGTATTTTGCAGCTTCCAGGGCCTCGGTCTATGAGGTCGCCTAAAAGGTAGAGCTCGTTCTCTCCATCATTGAGAGCCAGCCTTTTCACAAGCTCCTGATATTTGTCCCACTGCCCATGCAGGTCCGATGCCGCGCAAATCATATACCCGCACCTCTTCTTTCTCGTACTTGTGTTTCCACTACCTACTTATCTCTTGAGGGACGCAAAATCGGACATCTTTTCTGCACGGTCATAGATGCGGCGCACCATCTCATTACCGAGTCGTCCTTATTGCGAAGCGGCATGTCCAGCTTTCTATCTCGCAGATACGGTCTCATTGCTTCTTCCATTCTTTTTGGAGCACACTATCTCTTGGCCGCAGTATACCATACGGCGTGCGCGCCCGCAATCGGGAAGCGTCTCCGCGAGCCAAAAGAAGGGTACCGGGACGGTTGCGAAAAATACTGTCCCTAATATTAAACAAGAAACAGCGAAGCGCGCATTCACCGGTTGCAATTATAGCATCAATAACGGTATAATGACTGTATTATAAGAATGAAGAGAAAGTGGTGGTTGCGTGAAGCCGGATATGCGAAAGCGATTCCACTTTAAGCGCAAAGACGGAAATCGGAGATGAGAGGCTGTATCTATTTTCGATATTAGCCATGAATATCTCATAAGGCTTCAACGGGCGCACATGCTTCATCTGATTTGCAAAAATGTCTGCTTCGTTCTTGTAATCTACTTGGGCTTTGGTGGTGGGCGGCCTATGGCTTTTGCAGCAGATGACCTATCTGTGGTATGCAAACAAAACCTAAAAACAGAAAAAATCCCCCAGGATCGGGGGATTTTTTGCTGCTTTCAAGCGCGTGTTCAAAATGCCTTTTGGAACCGTTCCTCCTGGAACTGACGGGTGTAGAGGGAATAGTAGTAGCCGTGCTTTCGGAAAAGTTCTCCGTGGGTGCCCCGCTCGATGATCTTCCCATCCCGCACCACCAGGATCACATGGGCATTTTTCACGGTAGACAACCGGTGGGCAATGAGGAAAGAGGTGCGGTTTTCCAGCACCTTGCCGATGATCTGCTGGATCAGTGCCTCGGTTTCGGTGTCCACCGAAGATGTGGCTTCGTCCAGCACAAAGATCCGGGGATTTGCCACAATGGCCCGGGCAATGGAGATCAGCTGCTTCTGGCCGGTGGACAGCTGGCTTCCCCCTTCACTCACCTGGGCCTGGTAACCTCCCGGCATGGCCATGATGAAGTCATGAGCACAGGCCATTTTGGCGGCCTGCTCGATCTCTTCCCGGGTGGCGTCCAGCTTGCCATAGCGGATGTTTTCCTCAATGGTGCCGGTGAAGAGGTGAGGAGACTGGAGCACATAGCCGATGTTGCTGTGCAGCCAGTCCACGCTTCGCTCCCGGTAATCCACCCCGTCGATGAGGATTTTTCCCTCTGTGGGTTCATAAAACCGGCAGGCCAGGTTCACCAGGGTGGATTTTCCTGCGCCGGTCTCCCCTACAATGGCCACGGTGGAACCAGCCGGGATGTGCAGGTTGAAATGCTCCAGCACATTGACCTCCCCGTCGGGATAGCGGAAGGTTACATCCTGGAAGGTGATGTCTCCCTGGATGCTTTCCCAGTTTTCTTTTTTGGGATGGAAGATATCCCCGTACTTTTCCTCAATGGCAGGCGTGTCCTGGATGGCGGGGACGGTTTCCAGCAGCCGGTTGACCCGTTCCACATTGGCCTGCACGGCGATGGCATCGGCCAGGACACTGACCACCATCTGAAGGGGCTCCACAATGTTCATGGTGTAGGAGATGAACACCGCCAGGGTACCCAGAGGGATGCCCCAGGGACCCACCATCACGCCGCCTGCGGCCATTACCAGGGCCAGGGACACAGACCCTAGAAACATCACCAGAGGCTGGAACAGGGCATGAAGGGTTTTGGCGTGCATGGCCTTGCGGCGCATATCCAGGTTGATTTCCCGGAATTCACGGCACACCGTGTCCTCCACGGCCAGCGTCTTGATGGTTTTGGCCCCGGAAATGTTCTCGTTGAAGGAAGCGGTCAAAGTGGAGTTGGCCCGTCTCACCCGCCGGTTGGCCCGCAGCAGCCGCCGCTGGAAAAAGGAGCACACCAGAGCGATGGGCGGCACCACGATGAGCACCAGCAGAGCCAGGCGCCAGGACAGCAGGAACATGGAGATAACCACGAAAATCAGATAGCAGCCGTTCCACACAAACTCCGCCAGCCGCCAGGAGAAGATGGAGCCCAACTGGTTTGTGTCGCTCATCACCCGGGCTACCAGGTAACCCACTGGGGTTACATTGAAAAAGGACAGAGGCAGCCGCTGCAGGTGTTCAAAGCAGGCATCCCGCAGAGCCTGGCCCACCTTCATTTCGATGACGATGCATTGCTGGCAGTAAATTACATTGGCGCCGGTCTGCAAACCGGCGGCCAGAGCGTAAAGCAGAGCGAAAACTCCCAGGCCTTCGGTGGTTTGCAGGGCGATGAAATGGTCGATGGCGTACCGGCTGAAATAGGGAAAGATGGCATCGAAAAGAGCGGTAGCCATGGCCGCGAACAAAAGCAGGACAAAGGGGGTCTTGAGAAACCGGATATACCGGAACAGCTTTTGCCACTGGGCAAAATCAAAGGATGTGGGGTAGCCATATTCTTCTTTCTGTTTCATTTGCCCACCACCTCGCTTTCGTTTTCCGCCTCTTCGGCCACCAGGCTCTGGAGCTGGAAGATCCGCTGATAGGGGCCTTCTTCTTTGATCAGCTGCTGGTGGGTACCGATTTGCTTTACTCTCCCCTTTTCCAGCACCAGAATGCGGTCGGCCTCCATCAATGTGGTCACCCGGTGGGAGATCAGAATGGTGGTGGCCTTCTTTTCCCGGGCCTTGAGGGCCTTTCGGATGCGCTCGTCGGTTTCGGTGTCCACGGCGGAGAGGGAATCGTCAAAAACCAGTACCGGCGGAGCACCGGCCAGGGTACGGGCGATGGCCAGACGCTGCTGCTGGCCGCCGGAAAGGGTGACGCCCCGTTCTCCCAGCATGGTGTCATACCCATGGGCAAAGCCCAGGATGGATCGGTGTACCGCCGCAGTCTCTGCGGCCTTTTGCAGTTCTTCCTGGCTTTTGTTAGGAGCGGGCAGGCGCAGATTCTCCAGAATGGTGCGGGAAAACAGGAAGGGCTCCTGAAGCACCAGGCCGATGTTTTTCCGCAGATGATCCCGCTGGATCTGCCGGACATCCACTCCGTCCACCGTGATGCTGCCGCCTTTTTCCGGCAGTTCATACAGCCGGGTAAGCAGATACATCAAGGTGCTTTTGCCGCTGCCGGTGGCTCCCAGAATGGCCAGCGTCTCCCCCGGAGCAACCGAGAAAGACACATCTGTCAGCACCGGATGGCTGCCGTAGGAAAAATTCACATGGGAAAAGGCGATGGCTCCCTGGATGGGGAAAATCTGATCGTCCGGGGAATCTTCTTCCGGCCGGGCCAGAAGGATTTCCCGCAGACGGCCGATGGATACGCCCGCTTTGCTCATTTCGCCGATGATCCGTCCCAGGCGGCGGGTGGGCCAGGCCAGCTGGCCGTTGTACATAATGAAGGTCACCAAAGCGCCGCTGGTCATGTGGCCGTGGACGGCCAGCCAGGCGCCGAAGATCACCACCAAAGCGCCCTGGCACACGGCGATCAGATCGCCCAGGCTCCAATAGATGGCCAGAAGGTTTCCCACCTTGATCCACCGGCGGGAAAATTCCTGGTTCTGCTCCTGGAACCGGTCCAGGCTGTACCGCTCCCGGCCAAAGGCCCGTACTACCCGCACGCCGGTGAGGTTTTCCTGGGTCATGGCGGTGAGCTCTCCTTCGGCTTCGTCGGCCTTCAGGAAGCGGCGGCTGATATACCGGTAAAAGACGCCGGAATAGCCCATGACGATGGGCACATTCACCGCAGCGGCCGCGGCCAGAGGCACATTGATGGAAAACATCAGAACAAAAGCGCCCACCAGCATGGTGAGGATGCGCAGCAGATCGGCTAGCTGTCCGGCCACAAAATTGCGCACCATGTCCACATCGGAGGAGCACCGCTGCATGATGTCTCCGGTCTGCACGCTCATATGCCAGGCATAGGGTAGATGCTGGATGTGGTCAAACAGCCGTTGGCGCAGGGAAAAGGCCAGGCTTTCGCTGAGCTTGGCGGCCAGATACTGGCGCAGCATGTTGAACAGGCCGGAAAGGGCCACGATCACAAGAAACAGCCCGGCCAGAAGGGTCATGTGGTCAAAAAGCCACTGCCGCCCGCCCAGGTTTTCCACATAAGCAGTGAGGGGCCCGGGCAAATCGATGGGTTCGGTGCCGATCACCGAGTCGATGATGAATCCCACCAAAGCGGGGGACAAAAAGGAAAAGGCCACCCCGCCGGTCATGGCGGCAACGCAGCCCCAGAAGTATTTCCAGCTGCCCCCCATCATCTCCCAGATGAAGCCGCCGCTGCTTCTGGAGCGGGTGCCGGTGTATTCTTTCTTTTCCATATGCGCTCCTCCTCCCACTGTTGTTTCCAGATAACTTCATTGTATCATAGCCCCTGGTTTCCCCGCAAGCAGAGGGGGGATGTGGTCAAAGCGCCTTTGGGGCAAATAAAAAGCGGGGCTGAAGCCCCGCTTTTTTGGCGTGTATCGTTTATTTCTTGCTCTGTTCGGCGTAGTTTGTCAGGATCTTTTCGATCAGCTCCACGATCTTGTCCATGGCCTGGATGGACACCGTTTCAAAACGGCCGTGGAAGTTGGTGCCGCCGGTGCAGAAGTTGGGGCAAGGAGTACCCATATAGGTGATCTTGCTGCCGTCGGTGCCGCCGCGGATGGGGGAAACCACAGGCTCCACGCCCAGCTGCCGCATGGCGTCCATAACAGCGTGAACCAGATGGATCTGGGGCTCGATCTTCTCCCGCATATTCCGGTACATATCGGTGGTCTTCACTGTGACGGTGCCGGCGCCGTATTTCTCGTTGATAAAGGCGGCCACCTTATCCATCATGGCCTTCTTCTCTTCGAACTTCTTGGCGTCGTGATCACGCAGCATATAGTGGAGGGTGGCCTTTTCCACCGAGCCTTCCATGCCATGCAGGAAATAGAAGCCCTCATAGCCTTCGGTGTATTCCGGCTTCTGCTCCTGGGGCAGCAGGGAGTTATACTCCATGGCGATGTAGTTGGCATTTTTCATCTGGTTTTTGGCAGAGCCGGGGTGGACGCTCTGGCCGTTGACTGTCACTTCCGAGCTGGCGGCGTTGAAGTTTTCATATTCCACACCGCCCAGCAAAGCGCCGTCGATGGTGTAGGCGAAGTCGGCGCCAAAGCGCTTGATGTCAAAATGGTCGGGACCCCGGCCGATCTCTTCATCGGGAGTAAAGGCGATCTTCACTTCACCGTGGGGGATGGAGGGATCGTTCAGCAGATGCTCTGCGGCGGTGAGGATCTCGGCAATGCCGGCTTTGTCGTCGGCGCCCAGCAGAGTCAGGCCGTTGGTGACGATGATGTCATCGCCTACCAGCTGCTTCAGGCTGGGGAAATCGGCCATGCGCATCACCACATTGTGCTCTTTGTTGAGCACCACATCGCTGCCGTCGTATTTTTCCACGATCCGGGGATCCTCACAGGCCGGCACATCGGCCACGGTGTCCATATGGGCCAAAAAGCCGATCTTGGGGGCCTTTTCATAGCCGGGGGTGGCGGGAATGGAGCCGTAGACATAGCCGTTCTCGTCCATTTCGGCGTCCTTGATGCCCATGACCTGCATCTCTTTCACCAGGTGTTCGCCCAGGTCCTTCTGCTTCATGGTGCTGGGCACGGTGGGGGAGTTGGCATCAGAGGCTGTGTCAAACTTCACATACTCCAACAGTTTTTCATAAGCGCGTGTCATAATCGCATCTTCCTCTTTCCCTTTGGAATTTTCCTTTATTATAACAAACCCCTTCCCCCTTCGCAATCGGCGGCCGCATCGGTTGATTCATCTTGTGCAAAGCGCTTGTTTCCCACTTCCCTTTTTATGGATCTTCACCAAGGGCTTGGCCCCTTTCTATTGCAGGAACAGGAAATGGGGCCCGGCAGGTCATTTTCCGCCATTTTTATTCAAATGAACCGGGGGACAGCCTGGGGAGATTTGCTTTTTCTTTGTTTTTCCGAAATTTTTTTGGTTTGTATCCCCTCTGCACCGACCCAACAAAAAATCCTCCTTTTCGGAAAGATAAGAATTTATATATTTTGCACAAATTTGATTTGCTCACCCATAAATTCTTAATGATATTTAATAAGCCTGTTCTTGACTTTTTACCCCGGGCGCTTTAATATAATTATGGTAGAATACTAGGCTCCAAAGATTTTTTAAACCTATGAGGAGGCAGTGAAAATGAACGCTTATATGCAGAAAGTCCTGGACGAGGTCAAGGCCCGCAACGAGGGCGAAGAACTCTTCCTGCAGACTGTGGAAGAAGTTTTCAAGAGCATCGAGCCTATCGTGGAGCAGCATCCCGAGTATGAGAAGGCCGGCCTGCTGGAGAGAATGTGCGAGCCCGATCGCACCATCGAGTTCCGTGTTACCTGGGCCGACGACAAGGGCGAGACTCATGTGAACCGCGGCTATCGCGTCCAGTTCAACGGCGCCATCGGTCCCTACAAGGGCGGCCTGCGTTTCCATCCCTCTGTCAAGCTGGACACCATGAAGTTCCTGGGCTTTGAGCAGACCTTCAAAAACAGCCTGACCGGCCTGCCCATCGGCGGCGGCAAGGGCGGCAGCGACTTCGACCCCCGTGGCCGCAGCGACGCTGAGATCATGCGTTTCTGCCAGGCGTTCATGACCGAGCTGTATCGTCACATCGGCCCCGATGTGGACGTTCCCGCCGGTGATATCGGCGTGGCCGGCCGTGAGATCGGCTACCTCTTTGGCCAGTACAAGCGCATCAAGGGCTGCTGGGAGAACGGCGTGCTCACCGGTAAGGGCCTGTCCTACGGCGGCAGCTACTTCCGTCCCGAAGCCACCGGCTACGGCGCTGTGTACTATCTGGTAGAAGTGCTGAAGCACTTCGGCGACGACATCAAGGGCAAGACCGTTGCGGTTTCCGGCTTCGGCAATGTGGCCTGGGGCGTTTGCGAAAAGGTCGCTCAGCTGGGCGGCAAGGTCGTCACCATCTCTGGCCCCGACGGCTATTGCTATGATCCCGATGGCATCGTGACTCCCGAGAAGATCGCTTATCTGCTGGAGATGCGCGCTTCCGGCCGTGACCGTGCTCAGGATTATGCTGACAAGTTCGGCGTCAAGTTCGTTCCCGGTGCCAAGGTCTGGGGCGAGAAGGTTGACATCGCTATGCCCTGCGCCTATCAGAACGAAATCGGCATGAAGGAAGCTCAGCAGCTGGTGGACAACGGCGTGCAGTACTACATCGAAGTGGCCAACATGCCCACCACCAACGAAGCTCTGGAATATCTCCAGAAGAATGTGAAGATCGTCGCTCCTTCCAAGGCTGTCAACGCCGGCGGCGTGGCTACTTCCGCTCTGGAAATGGCTCAGAACTCCATGCGCTACAGCTGGGAGCCCGCTGAGGTGGACGCCAAGCTGCATGGCATCATGAAGAACATCCATGACGAATCCGCCAAGGCCGCTGAGGAGTGCGGCATGGGTTATGACCTGGTGGCTGGCGCCAACATCGCTGGCTTCAAGAAGGTTGCTGAGGCCATGATGGCCGAAGGCCTGATCTAAGGCTGTACCCTGCAGCTGATACGGATTGCATTTTGCCCCGGTGCTTTCAAAGCACCGGGGCTTTTTTGCGCCCTTCTGGCTGGGGAAAATGGGCGCAGGAATGGAAGTATGCCTAAATTGCTGGATATTCTTACGAATAGGCCTTGGCGTTTCTTGTTAAAATGACCAAAAATATCCTTTTTCAATCTTTTTTCTTCGCCTTTTTGGATAAAAAGCTTTGGGAAATAAACCCTGCCATAGCAAGATTCTGTTATAGAAAAAATCTATATTTAGAAAAGTTCTTTATTTTTCTTTCACTTTTGCCGTTTAAATATTTTAGCACATTCCAAAAAAACTCCGAAATTTTTATGCATATTTGAAAAAGCGTCTCAAAAACAATCGTTATTTTTTAAATTTTTCCACGATTTTTCGTTAAAATCACAACAATCTCCTGCGAAAGATAGTGAATCTTGCTGATGGGAAGGATATTGATTATTATTGCGCATTTGATATAATAAGGGTAGTTCGGAGTGTTTCTCCGGCGATCATCAAAGAGTATACGCCACTTCTGTCAAAAAGAAAGAAGGAGATCTCTATGGAACAAAAAACCCCCTTGTATGACTGCCATCTGGCGGCCAAAGGCAAGATCGTTCCCTTTGCCGGCTTTTTGCTGCCGGTACAGTATGAGGCCGGTGTCATCGCCGAGCATATGGCCGTGCGTGAGAAGGCCGGTCTGTTCGATGTGTCCCACATGGCGGAAATGACCCTGTGCGGCAAGGACGCCATGGCCAATGTGCAGATGCTGGTGACCAACCAGTGCGGCAACATGGTGGATGGTCAGGTAAAATATACCACCATGTGCTATGAAAACGGCACTACCGTGGATGACCTGTTGGTTTATAAGGTGGATGAAGAGCATATCCTGTTGGTGGTTAATGCGGCCAACCATGCAAAGGATGTGGAATGGATCCGTGACCATCTCTTCGGCGATGTGGAATTCAAAGACATTTCCGACGATGTGGCCCAGGTAGCCCTCCAGGGCCCCAAATCCCTGGACATCATCCGCAAGCTGGCCGACGAGAGCACCCTGCCCACCAAGTATTATACCTTTGTGCCCAAGTGCACCGTGGCGGGGAAGGAATGTCTGGTTTCCCGCACCGGCTACACCGGTGAGTTCGGTTATGAGATCTATTGCGCACCGGCAGACGCCGCCCATATCTGGAATGCGCTGCTGGAGGCCGGCAAGGAATTCGGCCTGCTCCCCTGCGGCCTGGGCTGCCGGGATACGCTGCGCTTCGAAGCAGGCATGCCGCTGTACGGCCATGAGATGGATGACACCATCACCCCCATCGAAGCTGGCCTGGGCTTCTGCGTCAAGATGAAAAAGCCCGACTTTATCGGCAAAAAGGCCCTGGAAGAGCGGGGTGAAGTCACCCGGAAGATGTGCACACTGAAAGTCACCGGCCGGGGCATCGCCCGGGAGCACCAGGATGTGTATGTGGGAGACAAGAAGGTGGGCTTCACCTGCTCCGGCACCCATTGTCCTTATCTGAAGGGCGCCTATGCCACCGCCATTCTGGATCTGCCCTATAACGCCGTGGATACCAAGGTGGAAGTGGATGTGCGCGGCCGCCGGGTAGAGGCCGTTGTGGTGGCTACCCCCATTTATAACAGAGCATAACTTTCAAACGAGACAAATTCATTCCATATTCGGATTATTTTAAAAAAGGAGAGTTTAACCATGAATGTTCCCAAGAATCTGATGTATACTGCTTCCCACGAATGGGTGGAGATCGACGGCGATAAAATGAAGATTGGCCTGACCGAGCATGCTTCCGAGCAGCTGGGCGACCTGGTGTTCATCAACCTGCCCGAAGTGGGCGATCAGGTGGAGGCCGAAGGCTCCTTCGGCGATGTGGAATCGGTAAAGGCCGTTTCCGACATCATCAGCCCTGCCACCGGCGAGGTCTCCGCTGTCAACGACGCCGCTCTGGACTCCCCGGGCGATGTCAATGGCGATCCTTATGGCGTATGGCTGGCTGAAATCAGCAATGTGACCGCCAAGAGAGAACTGCTCACACCGGAAGAATACGAGAAGCTGCTGGAAGAGGAGGCATAACATGGGCTCTTATGTTCCTTCCACCATGGAGGAGCGGCAGGCCATGCTGCAGGCCATGGGGCTTTCGTCGGTGGACGAGCTCTATGATGCCATCCCCTCTTCGGTGAAGCTCCAGGGTCCTCTCCAGATCCCGGAAGGGCTGTCGGAGATGGAAGTGCGGAGCAAGATGGAGAAGCTGGCCGGGAAAAACAAGGTGTTCCCCACGGTGTTCCGCGGGGCCGGTGCCTACCGCCACTATATCCCCTCCATTGTGAAATATATCCCCACCAAGGAGGAGTTTGTCACCTCCTATACCCCCTATCAGGCGGAGATCAGCCAGGGAGTGCTCCAGGCCATATTCGAATACCAGACCGATATGTGCCAGCTGATGGATATGCCGGTGTCCAATGCTTCGGTGTATGACGGCGCCACAGCCGCTGCCGAAGGGGCTGCCATGTGCCGGGAGCGGAAGCGCACCAAGACACTGGTGTCCGCCACCGCCCAGCCCGACACCATCCAGGTGATGGAGACCTATTGCCAGGCGGCCAACACCGAACTGGTCATCGTGCCGGAAAAGGACGGAAAAACCGACAAAGAAGCCCTGAAAGAACTGCTGGACGATACCACCGCCTGCTTCTATGTGCAGCAGCCCAACTACTATGGTCTGTTTGAGGACTGTGAGGAGCTGGGCCAGATCGTCCACGAGAAGGGCGCCAAATATATCATGGGCTGCAATCCCATCGCCCTTGGGGTGATGGCCACCCCGGGCCAGTGCGGCGCCGATGTGGCCACCGCCGAAGGCCAGCCTCTGGGTATGCCTTTGGCCTATGGCGGGCCGTACCTGGGCATTATGACCTGCTCGGAGAAGATGATGCGCAAGATCCCCGGCCGTATCGTGGGCGAAACCACCGACGCCGAGGGCAATCGGGCCTTCGTCCTCACCCTCCAGGCCAGAGAGCAGCATATCCGCCGGGAGAAAGCTTCCAGCAACATCTGCTCCAACCAGGCTCTGTGTGCCCTCACCGCCTCGGTGTATCTGGCGGCCATGGGACCGAACGGCCTGCGGAATGTGGCAAACCTGTGCCTGTCCAAGGCTCATTATGCCGCCCAGCAGATCTCGGCTATCCCTGGCTTTGAAATGGTTTATCAAGGCGAGTTCTTCCATGAGTTTGTCACCTCCTGCCCGGTGTGCCCCCAGAAGGTCATGCAGGCGCTGGAGGAAAAGGGCATCCTGGGCGGACTGCCCCTCACCGGTGACAAAAAGGGCCAGATCCTCTGGTGCGTCACCGAAATGAACACCAAGGAAGAGATCGATACCTTGGTAGAAACCCTCAAGGAGGTGGCTGGGAAGTGAACCTGATTTTTGAAAACAGCGTGGCCGGGCGCAAATGCGTTCAGATGCCCGCTTGCGATGTGCCGGAATATCAGCTGCCCGCCTCCCTGACCCGGCAGCAGGCCCCCCATCTCCCAGAGATGAGTGAGACCGATATCAGCCGCCACTATACCAAACTGGCTGAGCGGACCTATGGGGTGAACAATGGCTTCTATCCCCTGGGCTCCTGCACCATGAAATACAATCCCCGGATCAATGAGGAAATGGCTTCTCTGCCCGGTTTTACCGGCGTCCATCCCCTCCAGCCGGAGCACACCGTCCAGGGCTGCCTGGAAGTGATGGCCCTGGCGGAGAAATACCTGTGCCAGATCACCGGTATGGATGAGATGACCTTCCAGCCGGCCGCAGGTGCTCATGGTGAACTCACCGGCGTGCTGCTCATCAAGCAGTACCACAAAATGCGGGGAGACACCAAGCGCACCAAGATCATCGTCCCTGACTCCGCCCACGGCACCAACCCGGCCACAGCGGTTATGGCTGGTTTCACCTGTGTCAATGTGCCTTCCAATGAAGAAGGCGGCATCGATCTGGATAAGCTGCGGGAAGCGGTGGGCGAAGACACCGCCGGCCTGATGCTGACCAACCCCAACACTCTGGGTATTTTCGATAAGAACATTCTGGAGATCACCAAGATCATCAAGGACGCCGGCGGCCTTTGCTATTATGACGGCGCCAACCTCAATGCCATCATGGGCCAGGTACGCCCCGGCGATATGGGCTTTGATGTGGTGCATCTCAACCTGCACAAAACCTTCTCCACCCCCCATGGCGGCGGCGGACCGGGCAGCGGCGCCGTAGGCTGTAAGAAGCTGCTGGCCCCCTACCTGCCCAAGCCTCATGCGGTGGCCGGGGAGAATGGGTACACCATGGACTACGATCTGCCTCAGTCCATCGGCCGGATGAAGGCCTTTTACGGCAACTTCCTGGTGGTGGTCCGGGCCCTCACCTATGTGCTCACCCTGGGCCAGAAGGGCATCCCCGAGGCTTCCCGTAATGCGGTGCTCAATGCCAACTATATGATGCACCAGTTGTCGGACACCTATGACATCGCCACCAAGGGCCATTGTATGCACGAGTTCATCATCACCCTGGATAGGATGCACAAGGAAAAGGGCGTCACCGCCACCGACATCGCCAAGGCCATGCTGGACGAGGGCATCCATCCCCCCACCATGTACTTCCCCCTCATTGTGCCGGAAGATCTGATGGTGGAACCCACCGAAACCGAGAGCAAAACCACTCTGGACGAAGTGGTGGCCGCCCTCAAGCGGATCCATGCCATGGCGGAAGAAAATCCGGAGCATATGCACGAACTGCCGGTGAAAACCGTCATTCGCCGTCCCGACGAGGTGAAGGCCGCCCGTACGCCGGTGATCTGCTATCATTTTGACAAATGATCAAGCACACCCGGCTCATTACCACCGCTTCTGTAAACCCCTATCATAACCTGGCACTGGAAGAGCTTTTGATGGAAAGCAATCCGCCGGAATGCTGCACCTTGTATCTGTGGCAAAACCGGCAGACGGTGGTCATCGGACAAAATCAGAACGCCTGGCAGGAATGCCGGGTGAAAGAGCTGGAAGAAGACGGCGGGCATCTGGCCCGCCGTCTCTCCGGCGGGGGTGCCGTGTTCCACGATCTGGGAAACCTGAACTTCACCTTCCTTGTTCCCCGGGCCGATTACGATGTGGCCCGGCAGACCCAGGTGATTCAGGAAGCGGCTGCCAGCTTTGGTCTGACCGTGGAGCGGTCGGGCCGCAACGACATCCTGGTGGAAGGCCGGAAGTTTTCCGGCAATGCCTTTTATAAAAAAGGGCAGAATGCCTACCACCACGGCACCATCCTCATCGATGTGGACATGGGTGCTCTGGGCCGCTACCTCAATGTGCAGCCGGACAAGCTCCAATCCAAGGGAGTGCGCTCGGTGCGCAGCCGTGTGGCAAACCTGCGGGAATTCTCCCAGGCCATCACGGTGGAAACCATGAAACAGCGGCTGGAAGCGGCCTTTGAAAAGGTCTATGGCGGCCCTGTGGAAAAGCTGCGGGAAGAGGATCTGGACCAAAAGGCCCTGGAGGCCCTGGAGGAAAAATATGCTTCCTTCCAGTGGCGGCTGGGGAAAAAGATCCCCTTTGACAAGGAGATCGCCGGCCGGTTCCCCTGGGGCGGAGTGAAGATCTGCCTTGGGATCAACGGCGGACGGGTGGAGAAAGCTCGCATTTTCTCCGATGCCATGGACTCGGAATGTTTCCCTCAGCTGGAACAGGCCCTCATAGGACTCCCCTACTCCTCTGCGGCTCTTTTGCAGGCCATACGGCCTCTTTTGCCGCAAAAAGCGGGAGAACTGGGCTATGAGATGGACGGCCAGATGGGCCGGGATCTTTGCTCCCTTCTGGAAGGGGAGGGCTTTTAAAATCATCACAGGGGCGGAGGTCAAACAGGCCCCCGCCCTCTTTTATCTTTGTGAGAACGGGAGGAAAGCCAGATGGATCAACAATATCAGCTGGTGGTCATCGGCGCCGGGCCGGGAGGCTATGTGGCCGCTATCCGGGCGGCTCAGCTGGGGCTCAAGACCGCCGTCATTGAAAACCGGGATGTGGGAGGCACCTGCCTCAATCGGGGCTGTATCCCCACCAAATCCATGCTCCATGCCGCCGAGCTCTATCACGAAGCGGTACATAACTTTGAAACCCTGGGTCTGCATGCCGATCATGTGACGCTGGACCCGGCCAAGATCCAGGTCCGGAAGGAAGAAGTGGTGGGCAAGCTGCGGGGCGGCGTGGAACAGCTGTTCAAGAGCAATGGCATTGCCCATCTCCGGGGCACCGGCACCATCCTGGATGAGCACACCGTTTCCTTTTCTCCCCTGGATGGGAGCGAAAAGGAAACCCTTCACACAGAGCACATTCTCATCGCCACAGGCAGCGTACCTTCCAGCCCGCCGGTGGAAGGGATGGATCTGCCGGGAGTCATCACCAGCGATGAACTGCTGAGCATGGACACCCTTTATGACCACCTGATCGTGGCCGGAGCCGGGGTCATCGGCATGGAGTTTGCTTCCCTCTATAACGCCTATGGCAAGAAAGTGACCCTGATGGCGTCCCGGGACCGGATCTTGCCCAAGGTGGACAAGGAGCTGGCCCAGAACCTGACCATGGTGCTGAAAAAGCGGGGGGTGGAATTTGTCCACAAGGCCCGGCTGAAGAAGATCACCCAGACCCCCGAAGGCAAGCTTCAATGCTGGTATCTGGACGGGGAAGAATATAAGAGCGTGGAAGGCGACGGCGTGCTGCTGGCCGCCGGACGCAGCCCCAACACCAAAGACCTGTTCGGCCCGGGATTTTCGGTGGAGCAGGACGAAAAGGGCGCCATTCTGGTGGATGAGCATTTCCGCACCAACCGGGAAAATGTTTATGCCATCGGCGATGTGATCCCCGGCGTGCAGCTGGCCCATGTGGCATCGGCCCAGGGCATTGTGGCCGTGGAGAATATGCTGGGCGAAGAACCCTCCATCCGCCTGGATGTGATCCCCGACTGCATCTATACCAACCCGGAGATCGCTTCGGTGGGCCTGACTGAGGCCCAGGCCAAGGAGCAGGGGATGAAGGTCAAAACCAGCAAGGCCTCCATGCTGGCCAACGGCAAATCCATGATCTCCTTGCAGGATCGGGGCTTTATCAAGCTGGTTTATGACGAGGAAGGAGACCGTCTGGTGGGAGCACAGCTGATGTGCGCCCGGGCCACCGATATGGTGGGCGAGCTGGCCACCGCCATCGTCAACGGACTTTCCCAGAAGCAGCTGGCCGCCGTCATCCGTCCCCACCCCACTTATGTGGAAGCGGTTACCGAGGCCGTGGAGGATCTGGAAGGCATGGCCATCCATATGGCGAAAAAACGCAAGATATAGCAGGAATTTACGCACAAAAAAAGGGCGGCTTTGGGCCGTCCTTTTTGATGCCATTTTCCTTTGACGAAGAAGCAATTCTTTGGTATAGTAAGATGAAATAAAATCATCGCGCCAAAGGCGCCGGGAGGTCTTTTTTTGAACACGCTGTCCAGGGCCAAACGCATTGTTATAAAAATCGGTACCAGCACATTGACTTATGAAACCGGGCGGATCAACATCCGCCGGTTCGAAGGGCTGTGCAAGGTGCTTTCCGATATCAAGAACTCCGGCCGGGAGGTGGTGCTGGTATCCTCCGGAGCAGTGGGCGTGGGAGTGGCCAAGCTGGGGCTCCCCTGCCGTCCCAAAGACACCCCTTCCAAGCAGGCCGCTGCCGCTGTGGGCCAGTGCGAGCTGATGTATCTCTATGACAAGCTCTTTCTGGAAAAAAGCCACAAAGTGGCCCAGGTGCTGCTGACCCGGGATGTGGTGGAGGTGGAGAACCGGGCCCAGAACGCCCGCAACACCTTCGAGCGGCTCTTTTCCATGGGGGCCATCCCTATTGTCAATGAAAACGACACCGTCTCCATCGAAGAACTGGAGTTTGGTGACAACGATACCCTGTCGGCCATGGTGGCCGTGCTCACCGGTGCCGATGGACTGATCATTCTGTCCGACATCGACGGCCTGTATGCCGAAGATCCCCGGAAAAACCCCAAGGCTCCCCTGATCCCGGTGATTCACCAGATCGACAGCCACATTGAGAGCATTGCCGGCGGTTCCGGTTCGGGGCTGGGCACCGGCGGCATGAGCACCAAGATCCAGGCCGCCAAGATCGCCACCTCCCACGGCATCCCCATGGCCATCATCAACGGCAGCGACCCCAATCTGCTTTATGATCTGCTGGATGGTATTCCGGTGGGTTCGCTGTTCCTTCCGGCCAAATCCATCTCTTAGGAGGTTTTGCAAGTATGACCGATCATCTGCACCAGCTGGCCAAACAGGCCAAAGAAGCCGCCCGGCAGCTGGCTCTTTACGATACCGAACAGAAGAACCGGGCCTTGCTGGCCATTGCCCAGGCCCTGGAAGACAATATCCCCGCCATCCTGGCGGCCAATGCCCGGGATGTGGAATCGGCCCAGGAAAACGGCGTGCGTCCCACCATGATCGACCGGCTGCGGCTGGATGAAGGCCGGGTGCGCAGCATGGCGGAAGGGGCCCGTCAGGTGGCTCAGCTGCCCGATCCCACCGGCAATGTGCTGGAGACCATCCATCGCCCCAATGGCATGGTCATTGAAAAGGTGTCAGTGCCCATGGGGGTCATCGGCATCATCTATGAAGCCCGGCCCAATGTGACGGTGGACTCTGCCGTCCTCTGCTTCAAGGCCGGCAGTGCTGCTTTCCTCCGGGGCGGCAAAGAGGCCTTCTTCTCCAATGCCCAGCTGGCCAAGGTGATGCGCAGCGCTCTGGAGCAGGAGGGTCTGTGCCCCGACTGTGTCGTTTTGTTGGACGACACCTCCCGAGAGACTGCCCAGCAGATGATGGGTCTGCGGGGGTATATCGATGTGCTCATTCCCCGGGGCGGCGCAGGGCTGATCCGCTCGGTGGTGGAAAACGCCAAAGTGCCGGTGATCGAAACCGGTACCGGCAACTGCCATATCTATGTGGACAAGGACGCCGATCTGGATATGGCGGTGGAGATCCTCTATAACGCCAAGTGTTCCCGGCCTTCGGTGTGCAACGCCGCCGAAAGCCTGCTGGTTCACCAGGATATCGCGGCAGAATTTCTGCCCCGGGCCAAACAGAAGCTGGATGAATGCAAGGTAGAGTGGCGGGGAAGCCCCCGCACCGTGGCCATTCTCCCCGGCATTGCTCCGGCTACTTTGGAGGATTACGCCGCGGAATATAACGACTATATCCTCTCCTGCAAAGTGATCGACGGCCTGGATGAGGCCATCGCCCACATCCGCCGTTATTCCACCGGCCACAGCGAGTGCATCGTCACCCGCAATGAAGAAGCGGCCCGCCGCTTTGCCCGCAGTGTGGATTCAGCTGCCGTCTATATCAACGCATCCACCCGCTTTACCGATGGCAGCGAGTTCGGCATGGGAGCGGAGATCGGCATCTCCACCCAGAAGCTTCATGCCCGGGGCCCCATGGGTCTGCGGGAGCTGACTTCCTACAAGTATGTGATTCTGGGTTCGGGCCAGGTTCGGTAATCAAAAAGGACAGGCATTGCCTGTCCTTTTTCTTTTTTATTCTTCCAGATCGTCTCCGGCCTCCTGACACAGGGCCAGAAAATCCCGGGCGGGTTTGGTCTGGTATTTGTCGGGGTGATAGAGGATGTTGAAATCCCGGCGGAACACGGCGTCTTGTACAGGCACCACCTGCAAAAGCCCCCGTCCCACGCTGTCCTGCACCAGCCGCCAGGGCAGCACCGAAACGCCCAGCCCCATGGCCACCGCTTCGATGAGGGCCTGGGTGTTGACGCTTTCCCACATAGGCTCCGCCGTCAGGTTGTGGGAGCGGGCCACGCTGTCAAAGAGATCCCGGGTGCCGCTGCCCTTTTCCCGCAAAAGCAGGGGCTTGGTCATCAGCTGGGCCAGGGTGACTCCCTGCTCTTTGGCCAGGGGGTCTTTGGGAGAACAGACGGCCACCATCCGGTCGCCGGAAAAGCGGCGGCAGGCCAGCTTTCCACTGTGGGGAGCGCTTTCGATCAGGGCGAAATCCATGGCATTTTCCAGCAGTTTTTCTTCAATGACTCCGGAGTTTTGGATTTCCACCGTCACTTTCACCGAGGGATAGCGGCGGCGGAAGTCCTGCACCAAAGCGGGCAGCAGCTTTGTGCCGATGGTCATGCTGCTGCCGATATGTAAGGGGGACCGGTCGCCCCATTGCCGGGCGCCGGTCTCCAGTTCATCGCACAGGGCCAGGATCCGGTCGGTGTAGCGGAGAAACTCTTTGCCGGCCTGGGTGAGGTACAGCCTGCGGCCGATCCGGTCAAACAGGCGCACGCCATAGTGTTCTTCCAGCTCCCGCACCGCCAGGCTCACCGCAGGCTGGGCCAGATACAGGCTTTTGGCCGCTTTGGTGACCCCACCTTCTTTGCATACCGCGGCAAAAATGCGGAAATGGCGCAGCGTCATGGTTTCTCCCCTTTTCTTCCGGATTTTCATTTTATTATAGGGCATCACCGCTTCTTTTGCAAGGCGGCGTGGCGGCGGCTGCGCCAGAACCGACCCAGGGCCAGAAGGGGCGGAAAAAGGAGAAGAGCCGGGGTCAGGATATATTTTTCCAGACCCAGGAAGGTGAAAAGCTCCATTTCGCTGGTGAAAAACAGCAGGGCCAGGTTGACGGCCGACAGCGTCAGGGGCATGGTCAGAAGCTTTTCCCGGCAGGAAAATACCGGGGCCAGGGCCTTTTGGGCAAAGAGGATGCAAAGCCCTGCTTTGCAGAACTGGCAGAAGAGAAAATTCACCGCCACGAAAATCTCAAATCGCTGAAAGAAGGACCCCAGAGACACCAGGCTGGCCACGGCAAAGGAAGGAAAGTAATAGGAAGAAACGGCGTAGTAATCCAGGGCCGCCAGGTTTTTGATGAACACTGAACATAAGGTGAGGGCGGTGAGAAATACCGCACCCATGGCTCCCCGTTTCCGTTTCTGTTCCTCTGTCAGGCAGACACCCAGCACCACCAGGGGGAAAAAGCACTCGGCAAAAGAGAGGATCAGGGCGGTAAAGGTGCCCTGAAACAGATTGTTCCATTTTTCCTGCAAGGGCAGAAGGGCCCGGAAGTCACACTGGGGCAGGGTGACCAGCACCGACAGCAGTACAAAGGCCATCACAATGGGCAGCAGCATTTCTCCGGTCCGTCCCAGAGCGGCGCAGCCGGCCCGGGCCATGAAGAAGAGGGTGCAGCCCATCATCAGGGCCAGCACAGGCCGGGGCGTGGCCCACAAGGTGGTTTCCGACAGGAAGAATACAAAGACCCCGGCGGTGACAGCGGCCAGATACCAGGCTGTCAGGCCATAGAACAGGGAGAACAGCCGCCCACCCACCTTTCCGGCACACCGGGAAAAGACCCCTTCCACACTGTGCTCCCCAGGGAGCAGGGACAGGGTACAGAAAAGCAAAGGGAGATACAGAAGGGCGGCCAATAAAATGGTGATCCAGGTATCCCGTCCTCCCTCGCTGGTCCCGCCGATGAGGGAGACGCTGCCCAGCATGGAGAGCACCAGCAGGGAGAAATACCCCCGCCCGGAAACAGTGGCTTTTTTCATGCGCCTGCCCCCCGCCACAGTCCAGGCAAAGCCCGGAGGAATTCTTCCACCCGTTGAGCGGGAAAAGGCAGACGGGCGCCCCAGGCCGCTGCCAGCGTGACCCCCAGGTTCCCCAGCCAGAACAGGCCGTACCAAAGGGGGGCCTTCCCTTTTCTTTTCCAGATATTCCGGTCCAGAAAGGCGAAAAACAGATAGAATAACAGCACGGGCAGTAAAACTTCCATAGCGCCTCCTAATTTGCTCTGGCCGCCGGCAGATACATCCGGCCGGTGCCGGTGACCTGCACCTGCACCGAAAGGTCCAGATCGGCCTGGGAGAAGAATGTGTACCACTGGTCTTTGATCTGCTCCCACTCTGTGGGCTGCCTGCGGCTCAGGTCCAGCCCCAGTCCCAGGGGATCGCAGGCAAATTCCTTTTGCAGCTTTTGCAGCAGTGCCTGCCCGCGCTGGGTCAGTTCTGCGCTGCACAAGCTCTCCAGCTGGCGGTGTCCTTCCTGGGAAAGCAGGGGCTGATCCCCCTCCAGCTCGCTGACCATCACTTCGGCCCGGAGGGACAGCGTCCCCTGCACCTGCCCCTGGGGCGTCAGAGCGGTGTGGAGAGTCAGGCGGCAGGTGTCCAAAGTGAAGGTCACATTCCCCCCTTCCTCCTGGGAACGGAGAACGGTGATGGCTCCCGAGGGCTTTTTGCCTCGGAGCATCAGCAAAGTGTCGGTTTCCTCTTCATCCAGGAAACCCACCAGACGGGATTCCTGGAAAAGAGCCGCTCCCTGGGAGAGCGTACCCTCCTCCCCGGCGGCTACCGCCGGCAGGTAGGGGTCAATGCCTTTTTCCTGCACCTCGCTGTAAAACTGATAAAAGGGCATATAAGGGCCCTGCTGGCCCTCTTCCGAGGCCCGCATGGCAATTTCATAGCCCGCCAGGATTTCGGTGACAGGGGGCGTTTCCAGCAGCTTGGCCGCCGTGTCTTCCCGGGAGACCACCAGGGCCAGGGACAAGGGCATATCATGCTGGCGGCTGAGATAATCCAGCACCTGTTCCATCCCATTGCGGGCCAGCGCGGCGCTGACGGCCACCGTCTGGGTGTGGCCCAGATAAAGCCGCCGCCCGGTATTCCCCGCGGCCGCCCGGCTGGCCGCTATGCAGCTGGGGCCCTCCCCTTCCACCAGACGGCTTTCCACATCCTTCTGGCCGCTTTCTACATGGGCCAGCTCGGCGGTGAACAGGGTCTGGCCTTCGGGATTTACATCCAGGGCCATGCCCGAGACGATGGTCAGGGTATTCAGTTCCTGATAATCCCAGCAGCCTCCGGCAAACAGCAGGGCCAGGGACAAACAAACAGCACAAACTTTATTCTTCATTGGTTTCCTCCGCAATGAACCGGCCGGCCCGGCGCATTTTTTGCCAGGGGGTGCGGAAATAGGAATCCTCCTGTCCACGGCCTCCTGGCGCCGCATCCCGCAGCACAGGCACCCCAAAGGAGTGCAGGGTGGACAGATGGAGAAGCAGCCACAAAAGTCCCACGAACAGGCCGTAAAGCCCCAGCCAGGCCGAAAGGAAGATCAGCCCCAGGCGGCACCAAATCACCGGTCCTTTCAGCCGGGGGAGCATCAGGCCGGTGATGCCGGAAAAGGCCACCACGATGACCATGGGGGCGCTGATGAACCGGGCTTCCACCGCTGCCTGGCCCAGCACAAGGCCTCCCACAATGGATAGAGTCTGGCCAAAGCCCGCCGGGGTGCGCTCCCCTGCCTCCCGCAGGATCTCGAAGGCGATGAGAAGGCCGATTCCTTCCAGAAGGGTGGGAAAAGGAACCCCTTCCCGGGCGGCGGAAATGCTGAAAAGCAATGGAGCGGGGAGCATTTCCCGGTGATAGGTGATCAGGGCGATATAGGCGGGCACCACCGAGATGGCAAAGAGAAAGCCGGCCAGACGGATCAGCCGGGAGATGGCGGCAAAATGCCAGCACACATAGTAATCCTCTCCTGATTGGAACTGCTCCATGAAGATGTAGGGCATGGTCAGCACCACCGGGGAGCCGTCCACCAGCACGGCCACCCGGCCCTCCAGCAGGCAGGCGGCCACCACATCGGGTTTTTCTGTGCCCCCCACCGTTTTGAAGGGAGAGCGGGGGCTGTCCCGGATGAATTCCTGCACATAGTTGGAGTCCAGCACGCCGTCGATCTTCACTTTGCTCAAACGGCTGCGCAGCCGCTCCAGAACCCGGGGCTCCACCACCCCTTCCACATAGCAGATGCAAAGAGTGGTTTTGGTTTCTTCGCCCACCTGGGAAAATTCAAATTTCAGATGGGGGGAGCGGATCTTCCGGCGGATCATGGAGATGTTCATCAAAATGCCTTCGGTGAAGCCCTCCCGAGGACCCCGCAGCACCTGCTCCGATTGGGGCTCGGCAATGGAACGCATGGAAAAGCCTTTGGTGTTGAGGATCAGGGCCCGATCGCTTCCCTGACACAGGAAAAGGGTGTCTCCATAGAGCATATCCCGCACCATGGAGGACACATCCTGACTTTGTTTGGCTTCGTTGATCTGAAGCACGGTTTTCAGGGTGTCTTCCAGAGTGCTCTCCTGGTTTCGGTCCCACAGGGTGACAGGCCGCAGGATATTCTCGTTGATGATCTGGTTATTCACCATGCCGTCGCAGTAAAAAATGCAGCACTCCAGGGGCAAAGTCCCGGCGGACACAAACCGGCGGCAGATGATGGTGCTGTCCCCCTGGAAGATCTCCTGAAACAGCTTGATGTTTTTTTCCAAAGAGGAAGTGAGGGATTTTTCCATTGGCTCTTCTCCTTTCCCTCCATGTTTCATACTGGGTAGTATCACCCAAAAAGGAAAAGAAAAAACCCGGGAAATAGAAAAAGCCATGGAAAGAAACTCTTTCCATGGCTTTTTGCTTTGCAAAATCAAAATTTACCGCTGCTGGTATTGGTAGATGACCACCAGGCCATAGGGCATACCGGCGTCGGTCTTTGGCAGATTGGTGGGGTTTTGAATGGTGAATCCGCCCAGCCGCAGCAGGTTTTCGCAACCGGTCTGGGTAAAGTTCTGGGTGGATACATAGATATAAACGCAGTTTTTTTCCGGATACCGGACGATCTCGTCTTCCTCAAAGGCATTGGGGATTTCCCCCCGGCCGGTGGCCACGCAATAGAAGGCAAAGACTTCATCGGTGTCCAGAAAAGGCACCATAAAATTGGATGCCGCTTTTCCGGAAGCGTCGGAAGAGCTGTCGGCTTCAGAGGTGTGCGGCTGCACTTTGTCCTGGTTGGGTTCCACGCTGCCGGTCTCCGGTGTATTGGATCCGCTTTGGGAATGTTCCGAGGGCTCCAGGGAAGCGGGGGCTTCTCCTGCCTGGGAATTGGAGGAACTTTCGCCATCGGCCGGTGCCGTCTGGCTGCGTCCCTCCATCTGCGGACTAGAAGCCCCGGTTTCATTGGATTTGGCCGCGGTGTCGTATTCGGAGGCACCTTCAGTGTCCTCTGTCTGATCGGAAGCATCGGCCAGAGATTGCAGGTCGGTTTCGTTCTCCAGATTGTTTCCCTGATCCAGGGAATCCTGGGTGCTGCCCTTTGCCGCCTGGCCGGTGGTGTCCGCCATGGTGCCGCCGGAATAGACTCCGTCCTGAGGGAAGAAATAATCCCCCATGGTGCGGAAAAAGCCCTGCTGCAATGTGAGCACCAGCAGTGCAGCGCAGGCCGCCAGCATGCCGAAGGCCCGCAGATAGGATTGACTTCGCTTTTGAGGGGTACGGCGCACAGCGCCCATGATATGCTCATGGAGGGAGGCCGGCGGCTGTTTCTGCATATGCCGCATTTCAAAGGCGATGATCTTCAAAGCGTCAAAACGGTTGCGGCAGGAGGGGCAGGATTCCAGGTGCTCCAGAAGATCGGAGATCTGGGAAGCGGGCAGGTCACCGTCCAGATACCGGTTCATTTGTTGGATGTATTTTTCACAGCCCGTCATGGTTTCCCTCCTTTCTCCCCTTTAGACTTTTTCTTTCCGAAAAAGTTCCCCGTTTCGGTGAGTTTGATCCGCAGTTTTTCCCTGGCCCGGGAAATGCGGGACTTCACCGTACCCTCTTCCAGGTCCAGACTGTTTGCAATCTCCTCATAGCTCAGCCCCAGCACATCCCGCATCACCAGGATTTCCCGGTGGTCGGGGGAAAGCTGGTGCAGGCTTTCTTCGATCTGGCGACGCATTTCTTTTTGCTCCAGCACATTTTCCGGGTGATAGCGTAGGTCGGGAACTTCCAGGGTGTAGTCCTCCTCTTCTCCATCCTGAGAAAGAGAAACTTCCATCCGGCTGCCTTTTTTCCGCAGGAAATCCTTGCAGGCGTTGGAGGTCACCCGGTAGAGCCAGGTGGAAAACCGACTTTCCCCGCTGAACTGGGGCAGGAAGCGGTAGACCCGCAGGAATACTTCCTGGCAGATGTCCATGGCGTCCTGTTCACTGCCTACATAGTGATAGGCCAGGCTATATATCTTTTGTTCGTATTCGGTGACCAGTGTCTCAAAAGCCCGCTGATCTCCTTGTTTGGCCCTGTTGATGACCATATGCTCATTCACAGGCGCCCCTCCTTCCCCCTGCTTTTCATTTACCCCAGCTGCTGCTCCATTTTCTGGCACAGAGCCCGAAACTCGGCCAGAGTGTTGACATGACTGAATTCCAGTTTAAAGGGCTTGGCTCCCCGCACGCCCTTGAGATACCACAAAATATGCTTGCGGGCCTCCGACATGGCCCGGCTTTCTCCTTTCCGCTGGCACATCAGGGCGATGTGCTTGTCCATCAAGGCGATCTTCTCCGAAAGAGTGGGCTCTTTTTCAGGGGGAAGCCCCTCCAGAGCCCGTTTCATCCGGCGAAAGACCTGGGGGTCTCCCTGAGCGCCCCGGGCCACCATGACGAAATCGGCGCCCCCCTGCAAAGCCCGCTGGGCATCTTCCGGGGTGAACATATCCCCACTGGCGATCACCGGGATGCTCAGAGCCTCTTTCACCCGCAAAACGGCATCCAGATCGCTTTTTCCCGCATACATCTGCTGGCGGGTGCGGCCGTGGACGCACACGGCATCCACGCCGCAGGCCTGGGCCATACGGCCGAATTCCACACAGGTGTCCTCGTCTGCTTCATAGCCCTTGCGGAATTTCACTGTCAGCGGCACCTGCACCGCCTGGCGCACGGCCCGGATCAGTTTTTCCGCCTGAGAAATGTTGCGCATCAGGGCGCTGCCCTCTCCGTTGCCGGTGATCTTGGGCATGGGGCAGCCCATGTTGATGTCCACAAAATCCGCCCCGGAAATCTCCAGGGCCAGCTGGGCCGCCTGGGCGCAGACTTCCGGCTCAGAGCCGAAGATCTGCACGCCGCAGGGGTGTTCTTCCGGGGAGATGAACAGCAGCTGACGGCTTTTTTTGTCCTGATAAAGCAAGGCCTTGGCGCTGACCATCTCGGTATAGCTTCCCGCCGCGCCCTCCTGGCGGCAGATGGTGCGGAAGGCCGAGTCGGTGACTCCGGCCATGGGGCCCAGCAACAGAGGGTTTTCAAAAGAGATATTTCCTATGGATGGCACGCGAAACTCTCCTTTGTCTGCAAAAATTCTCCCAGTACCTGTTGGGCGAGGCCGTTATAATAATCCAAAGTGATGGGATTGTCGTATTTTTTCACCGCGTGAAGCGAGATCAGATCCTGGGTGTAATCCTGCAAAGGATAGACCCGGTAATTTTTGCCCCCGTTTTCAAAATGGGTGATGATAGGCAGCACGCCCGGGGCCAGGGTTTCGATGGTGCCGTCTGTGCGGCGATGAACGGTAAGGCTGAGCATACCCCCCAGCATGGTCTCCTTGGTGTTCTGGGAGGAGACGAAGTTACCCAGAGAGTAGATGCAGAAGGTCTGTCCCCCATCGGCCCGGGTGAGCCACTGGGCACTTTCCAACACATGGGGATGGTGTCCCAGAATCAGGTCGGCCCCCTGGTCGGCGACGAACTGGGCCAGTTCCTGCTGTTCCTGGGTAGGCTCCAGCAGGTATTCGGTGCCCCAGTGCAGGGAGATCACCAGATAGTCGCACTGAGGGCGCAGAGCGGCCATATCCTGGGCGATCTTGTCTTTGTCAATCAGGGAAATGGCGTATTCCTTCCCCGCCGGAATGGGGATGCCGTTGGTGCCGTATGTATAGCCCAAAAAGCCAAAGGTGATGCCGTTTCGCTCCAGAATACAGGGCTGGGCCGCCTCTTCCGGCGTGGAGAAAGCGCCGATCACCGGCATATTCCGGGCTTTCCAGGCACTAAGGGTATTCATCAGCCCGTCGATCCCCTTGTCCAGAGAATGATTGGAAGCTTCGTTGACGATGTCAAAGCCGCAGTCCACAATGGCGTCGGCGGCCTGCTGGGGCGCGTCCAGGCTGGGATAACGGCCTACGGTGCCGTTGAGGGGCACCTCCTGGTTGAGAAAGGCGATGTCGGCGCTTTGGATCAGATCCTTCACCGGTTGATACACCGGGGTGAAATCATAGCTGCCGTCGCTTTGCTGGGCATCCCAGGAAATGGTGTTGTGGAGCAGGTTGTCCCCTACGGCCACCAGCGTGGCGGAGGCTTCTTCCATAGGTTCCGGTTCCGGCTCCTGAGGGGTTTGTTCTTCTTCTGGTTTGGCCTCCTGTTCCTGGGATGAAGCCTCATCCTCTTGTGGAACTTTCTGAGCCGCACACCCGGCAAAAAACACCAGGGATAAAAGCAGCGCCATCAGGCGCAGAAAATTTTTCCGTTTCATCTTTTCTCCTTTTTTCGATGGTTTTTCTCTTTCTATTGTATTCAATCTTCCGGAAAAGTGCAAATGGAATTCACAGATTTTCTCCAAAACAATAAAAAATCCCGGAGGGAAATGTTCCCTCCGGGACCCAGACGGTCAAAACCATCCATTGTTCCCATTTTTCAAAAAAACAGAGCACTGATGAGCCACAGACCACCGGCTGCGGCCATGCCGCCGACAAAGGCCAGAGGCGTTTTGATCCGCTGGAGCTTCTGGGCGGGGGCATAGCAGCCGGTCAGCCTTTGGGCCTCCTGCAAAAGCTGCCCCTGGGTCATGCCGCCCTTCTCGTTTTCGGCCACAATGAAGATCGCCTGTTCAAAATGCTGTGTATCGGCAGGGCGGACGATCACCGCCCGTTTGGCTGCACCTTTCACCATCTGTCATTCCTCCTTAACGCCATGGCGTCTGCCCTTAGTGTGGCCCGGTTTTTTGGCCTTTATACCGGCTCTTTGGGGATGCGCTGGACGGAAACCACCAGCACCGTCCGGTCATCCAAAGGGCGCTCTCCCTGTTCGGCGACCTGGATGGCCTCCTGGGCCAGGGCCTGGGGCGAGGGCAGGCGGCGATAGGCATCCAAAAGCCATTGGCCGTCGATGCGCTCGGCGGCACCGTCGCTGAGCATGACCAGGGTGCAAGTGTCTTTCAACTGGAAATATTCCGGTTCCGGCGGACTTTCTCCCCCTTCCAGACCGGCGGGCAAGGCCCGGGAAGAAAACTTCCGGGCCCGGCCGCCGGAGAGGAGCCAGGTGGGGGCGGCGCCGTATTTGGTCACGGCGCCCCGGCCGGAATACAGATCGATTTCCAGCAGATCCAGGGTGACAAAGCCCTTCTCTTCCAGTCGGGCCGAGAGCACAGGGGTCACCGCCCGGGCGCTTTCCCACAGGGAGCAGCCCGCATGGGCAAACCGGGAAAGGAGAGACAGCGTTTCCAGGCTCACCTGGGCGGCTCCTTCTCCCGAGCCCATGCCGTCGGCCAACATGGTCAGGTGGCGGCCATCGTCGGTGGAAAGATCCATGTATTGATCGCCATTTACCGTCTCCCCTTCTTTTTTCCGCTGGGCTGCCACTGCAGAAACGGCAAATTGCTCCCGCTCCACACACCGCACCAGAGTGCCTTTGTCCTCCTCTACCGGCTGGGGCGGGCAGAAATCCCGGCCTAGGGCCAGGGAGAGACTGCGGACGAAAGCGCCATGATCCTCGGGAAGATCTTCTGGGGAAGATACCCGCACTTCACAGCGCATTCGCCCCTGGTTTGTGTAAAGGGCCACCGCCGGCCGGCGGAAATAGGCTTCCGCCACGCTTTTGGCCCGGTTTTCCAAAGCGGGATAGTATTCCGGTCCCTCCAGCAGAGTGGTGCCCATGTCCCGCAGCAGTCCGCCCACCCCTTCGTATTGCCGCCGCAGCAGTTTGCGGTTTTCTCCCTGGCGGGCCAGCTCTCCCCGGCGGCGCAGCAGAGCGGCGTATTCCAGGCTCACCGCCTGGGCAAACCGGTGGATTTCCAGACACCGGGCGGCAAAATAGGCGGGAAAGTCTTCCGCCTGGAGTTTGCCCTTTTTCCGCAAGGCCTGGGTCACATCGTTCATCACCCCCATGGTGGACACATATTCCTTGTCCCAGCAGGCTTCCCGCACCGGACAGAACCGGCAGACCTTGTCGGCACTGCGGCGGAACACCTGGGTGATGTCCTCCTGGTTTTTCACCGGTACATCGGTGAGGCTAAGGGCCAGAGCTTCCAAGGCCCGGGAGGCCTGGCGCAGTCGCTGCTGGGCGTATTTTCCCATTTGCCCCGGTCCAGCTGGGGCAAAGGCTTGGGCTGCACCATCGCCCAAGGCGCTTTTCACTCGGGCCAGCAGCCCTTCGGGAAGCACCAGAAAAAACACCGAGGCACAGAAACATTCATACAGCCCGGAGGCCGCCTGGGGGGAGCGGATGGCCCACAGAGTGGCGGCACAATGGGCCAGCACAAAGGCCACACCAAAGCCCAGCCGGCCCCGTTTCCGGCACAGCCCGCCAATCAACCCGGCCACCCCGTACAGACCGGTAAAGTGCAGCTCCATACCGCCGGAAAGATCGAAAGCCGCACCAAAAGCCACTCCCGCCCCGGCGCCTCCGGCCCCAGGGGCACAGTAGGCCACCGTCATCACAGCCAACAGGCCGATGGCCCGGGCTGGTGACAGGATGTGAAATACCCGCCAGGGCTCCAGAGCCAAAAGAAAGGAAAGCAGCAGCGCTCCCTGCCCGGCCAGCAGGGCTTGTTCCTTTCCGGGAGAAGAGGAAGGCCGGGCTGCAAGGCTGTATAAGCAGACCATGGCGCCGCACACCCCGGCCTCCCCCAGAAGAAGGGCCAGGCCCTCAGGGGTGAATTGGGTCATAAGCAGGGCGCTGCCGGTGCATAAAAGGGTAAAGGCCGTACACAAAGGCATCAGAGGGCGCAGGCCGTCGGAGCCGGTGCTGGAAAAGACCAGGGCACAGGCGGCACACACCAAAAGGGAGGCGCAGTAGTGAAGACCATTGCTGCCCAAGGTAACAGCATACCCTGCAAAAGCCCCCAATACTGCGCCGAACCCCCATTTTCCGCCGCAGAATGCAGCGCCGAAGGCCAGAGCAAAGGGATGGGCCTGGCCGAACAAAGCCGCCGATGTGAAAATATACCCTCCCCCGGCTAAAATCCCTTGGCACACCGCCCATCGCAGCCGGGGGTCTGCACCCCACCGGCGCAGCTTGTCCCCCAGGGGAAGGGCTCTTTCCGCCCGTTTTCGTTTTTCCATGTCCATCCCTCCGCTTTTTCCGGTTTTGCTCCCATTATACCGGCTTTTCTTTGCGGAAAAGGTTGAAAAAGGGGCGTTGGCCCAGTGACGCAGAGTGGCGCTGGTCCTGCTTCTTTCTTCAAAAAAGGCTCTCCCTTTTGGGGAGAGCCTTGAGCGTGTCGAAAAAGTGGCTTAGGCCACTTTTTCGAGTTTTTGCAAGGGGCTGGCGGCGAGCCGCCGCTCCCATACTGCGCTCCCGCGCTGGGCAGGTCCGATGCAGAAAGGCAAAGAAAGTATGGCCGTCCGGCCACCGGACCAGCGGGGCGCCCCGCCCTTGAGAAGTGCAAAAAGCCACGCATAGGTCG